>CALVKP010000090.1 GCA_944332735.1 uncultured Bacilli bacterium
TGGTTTGATAAAAACTTCCATATGGATGATTTTTTTCAAAGGTTGTAAATTCTTCTTTTGATAATTCCTCAAATTTCACTTTTATCATCCTTTCTTTTCATTATTATTAGTATAACGTTTTTTATATACTCCGTCAATAAATTCACAAAATCATCTCTGATTATTCATTGACAATTGCTTGACTCTGATATTGTCGTTTTTTATACAGTTTTGAAAGGTGGTGTGCTATACTATTATTAGAATTGTAGAAAAAAATAGGGGTGGTTTCTATGGCAAATGTAGCAGCTATTTATGAACTACAAAATGCAGTAAATATTAATCTAACAGCAGATTCATTATTTCATGAATTAACAAAAAATAATTTGTTACGTTCTTTTGAGTATTCTCAAAAAGTATATTCGCTTTTAAAGGATAATGGAATAAAAACAGCTTTTGACGAAGTTTCAAGAGTTTTTAATAATAGTCATAACGACCATGTAGAACACACGAATAAAGAGTTGTTTTCTTGCTGTCAAGATATGGAGAAATATTTAAAAACATTGCCTGATTCATTAAGTAAGCCAAGTTTTGAAACAAACACTCTACCAAATACAATTAATAACATTGAGTCTCATGTTAAAAATGTTAAAAATAATATGAATACAAGATTAAAAAATGTATGCGAAAAAAAACAAGAACTATTTTGTGATGATGGTATATATACGTTGATTGCAAATGCTAGAAAAACAAACGAAAGTGAAAATATTAATTTTAAAAAAATAGAACAAACATTAAACGCATGTTCAAAAGATTACTTAAAACAAGTCGATAAAAACTATGATGATTTATTTAAAAAGTTTTCTACGAATGTTGATCTTATTATGAAAAAAGCATCTGCTGTCAAAGAAGATACAAATGAAATGCAAATGAATCGTGTTACGAAATTTGCGGAAAAGAAAATTCAAGAATTAAGTGGAAATCAAGATGAAATATCTCCATTTCAAAGTGAACTATATCAAGGAACAAAAAGCTTTATAAACAATCATAATTTCAATGCTTACTACCCACCTTTATTAGCACAAATTGAATCATATCGTGCAACAACTTCTTCTTTAGAAGATAGAGCGATTGAAATTTTGTCTCGCTTTGGAAAAGAGCAAAAAGAAAAAATGACTCCTAATGAAATCGCAACAATTTCACATAATATTTTAAAAATGCTAAAAATAGATTCTCATTTAATTAAAGCAAAGAAAACCGATCAAAAAGAAGAAGAATTTATTATTTGTAATCCGAATGAGCAAACACCAATTTTATTTGCTCCTACAAAAGAAACAATCGTCAACACGAATGGAAAAGAAACAGAAGAGCCTTATAAAATTCCACTTGATCAAGATATCATTCAAAAAATGAAAACTGGTGACAATGTTACAATTGGTATGGATTATGTTACAAACAACAACAGTCATATATATCAAGAAACTATGAAATTAGGAGAACGACAAAAAACACTTATTAAAACAGATACAAATAAAAATAATGCATAAGGAGGCACTATGAAAATAGGAATTGGAAATGATCATCATGGTGTACATTTAAAACAAGTCATTTCAAAATACTTGGTACAGCAAGGATATGAAGTAATTAATTTTGGAACGGATACAACAGAAAACGTTGATTATACGACCTATGCTTTTCAAATCGGAGAAGCAGTTCGAGATCATAAAATTGATTATGGTATATTGATTTGTGGCTCTGGTATCGGAATGAGTATTGCTTGTAATAAAGTACGTCATGTAAGATGTGCGAAAGTAAATAATATTCATGAAGTAGAAATGACAAGAAGAGATAATAATGCAAATGTGATGGCTTTAGGTGAAACAATATCAGATGATTTAGCACTCGATATGGTAAAAACCTTTTTAAATACTCCATTTATGAATCATGAACGTTATCAAAGAAGAATAAAGGAAATTGATGACTATGACAATTAAGACAATTTTATATATTATCGTAGTTCCTCTTTCTATTTTTGCTCTTGATTCTCTAAATTTAAATAATAAATTTAAGAAAAATCATGAGTTACAGGTAAAATTACTATATTTAATGGTAAGTTTAGGGCTATCTTATTTAGTAGTTAATTTCTTTTATGACTTTTTTATTAATTCTGCAATTATCATATAAAGAAGAGTTTTCTTCTTTTTTTTGACATATTTTTTAACAACAAATGGATATAATAATAGTATGAAAAAAATATTTATTTTAACAATTGCTTTATTATTAATACCTTGTATGATTGTCCTTCTAATTCAGACAAAAGAAAAAACAATTGTTCACTTTAAAACAAATCAAATAGTTAGAGTAAAAAGAGAAAAAAAGAACACAATTGAACAAGTTCCGTTAGAAAACTATGTAGTTGGTGTTTTGTCCGGAGAAATGCCAACTACATTTCCTATGGAGGCTTTAAAAGCACAAGCTGTTGCTGCCAGAACTTATGTTTTAAGAAAAATTGAATATGCGAAAGATCAAGAATATGATGTTGTAGATACAGTTGCAAATCAAGTATATTATAATCAAGACGAATTAAAAGAACGTTGGAAAGATGACTACCATGAGAAAATAAAAAGAATTCAAAAAGCGGTATTAGAAACACAAGGAGAATATCTTACTTATCAAGGTGAAATTGCTCAAGCCTTCTTCTTTTCTACGAGTACTGGATATACAGAAAACTGTGAAGAAGTCTTTCAAGAAAGTTTACCTTATTTAAAAAGTGTAAAATCTGATTGGGAAAAGGATGTATCACCTGTTTTTGAAGATTCTAAAACATTTACTATAGAAGAATTCTATCAAAAACTAAACCTAGACGCAAATTCAGAGTTTTCTGTACAAATTACAAAACAAACATCAACAGGGCGCATTAAAACCCTAAATATAAATGGAAAAAATTTTAATGCAACAGATGTTACCAAAGTGCTTGGATTACGTTCTAGTTTTTTTGAAATACAAAAAAAAGATAATCAAATTATTATTCATACAAAAGGTTTTGGACATGGTGTTGGGATGAGTCAATATGGTGCATATGGAATGGCACAAAATGGAGCAAACTATCAAGAAATATTAAAATATTATTATCAAGGAATTGAAATACAGAAAATTGAATAAATTTTCTTTTTTTGTTCACACTTTAAATAGAGGTGATAGTGTGAAACAAAGAAGATTAAAAAAGTCAGTAATTCCTTTTGTTTATGTAGGTGCAATTGTTCTTGTATTAGGTTGTGCATATATGATTGAGAGTCTTGTACATCAAGAAGGTTTTAAAGATGAAGATAAATACGGATATGTATCAGAAACGATCTTTGATAATACTGAACCTGTAGTCAATGACGATATAATTATTACAAGACCATATACAGATCCAGATGTTACAGTTGTAAAAGACTATTATGATTATAAAGCAGATAGTACGAAACAAGAAAATTCATTAATCTTATATGAATCAACTTATTTACAGAATAGTGGTATCAGCTATGGAGGAAAAGATAACTTCGATGTAACTGCAATCTTAGATGGTACTGTTAGTAGTGTAGAAGACGATGAATTATTAGGAAAAATAGTTGAAGTAAAACACGAAAATAATTTAATTAGTGTTTATCAAAGTCTTAGTAGTGCAAGCGTAAAACAGGGAGATACTGTAAAACAAGGACAAGTACTTGGAAAAAGTGGTACTTCTAATGTAGAAAAAGACTTAGGAAATCATTTACATTTCGAATTAATCGACAATGGACAAACAGTAAATCCTAATGATTATTTTGACAAAAAATTAGAAGAAAAATAGGAGCTAAGGCTCTTTTTTCGTATAAATAAAACTATTATTTATATAATGAATTAAGGGGTGATGTATGAATACAAAAATTCATAAAAGAATGATGGATGAAGCTTATTATATGTTAAAAACTGGGTATACTGTTAGAGAGATTGCGAATCACTTTTACGTATCAAAAAGTACTGTTCATAAAGACTTACATGAAAGATTAAAAAAAATTGATCATACATTATATCTAGAAGTGGAAAAAATTTTAAATTTTCATAACTGTATTCGTCATATTAGAGGAGGAGAATCAACGAAAAAAAAGTTTCAGAAACAATAATTTTCCTATTCTTTCAAGAGAGTTTGTGATATAATAGATAAAGTTAATACGAGGAGGGATGGTAAATGTTTACAAAAGACATTGGAATAGACTTAGGAACAGCAAATGTTTTAATATACATTAAAGGTCAGGGTATCGTGTTAAATGAACCTAGTGTCGTTGCCATTGATTCGGAAACAAAAAAGCCGCTTGCAGTTGGAACTGAAGCACGCGAAATGTTAGGAAGAACTCCTGGTAGGGTACAAGCAATTAGACCAATGAAAGATGGAGTAATTGCTGATTTTAATTTAACAGAAATTATGTTAAATCACTATATTCGAAAGGTAAATGGTAAAAGTTTTTTATCAAGACCACGTATTTTAATTTGTTGTCCATCTAATATTACACAAGTAGAAAAAAATGCAATTAAAGAAGCTGCTGAAAGAACTGGGGCTAAAAAAGTATTTCTAGAAGAAGAGCCAAAAGTTGCTGCGATTGGAGCTGGAATGGATATTTCTAAACCAAGTGGTAATATGGTAATTGATATTGGAGGAGGAACTACAGATATTGCGATTCTTTCTCTAGGTGGTATTGTGACAAGCTGTTCCATTAAAGTAGCAGGCAACAATTTTGACAATGACATTATTAAATATATTAAAGATAAATATAAACTATTAGTTGGAGATCGTACTGCTGAAGAAATTAAAATGACTATTGGTTCTGTATATCCAAGTGATACAGTTGAGAAAATGGAAGTAAGAGGAAGAGATTTAGTAACAGGTCTTCCACATACTATCACACTATCTTCTGACGAAATTGAAGAAGCATTACGTGAAAGTGTATATTTACTTGTTCATCAGGCTAAAAATGTATTAGAACAAACTCCTCCAGAATTATCTGCAGATATTATTGATAAAGGAATTGTTCTTACTGGTGGGGGATCTTTAGTAAAAGGTTTTGATCAATTATTATCTCATGAATTAAAAGTTCCTGTATTTATTGCTGAAAGCCCACTTACATGTGTTGCAGAAGGAACTGGTATATTATTAGATAATCTTCATTTAATTGATAAATAATCGCTTTTAAAAGCGATTTTTTTATAAAAAAAAAGAAGCTTATGCTTCTTTCGTTGTACGATTATACTTCTTGTTGAATTTTTCAATATTTCCCGCTCTTTTTCCTGATTGTGAATTTTTACCAGTATAAGCTGGATGACATTGACTACAAACTTCTACATGAATTTCACTACGATTACTTTTTACTTTAAACGTATTTCCACAAGCACAAGTAACAGTAGCATCCATATATTCTGGATGAATATTCTTTTTCATACTGTAATCTCTCCTTCCGCCATGACAAATACATGTCATAGATAATAAATACTTATATAATATACCAAATTTCTAAACATTTGACAAGCATTTTTATTTAATCTCTACTATTTCCAAAAAGAGATAATAAATGTAAGAAAATATTAATAAAATCTAAATATAAATTTAATGCACCATAAATTGCTAAATTATCTTCTGGAATTGTTTCTAAAGTAGAGTACATTTTTGCTTTTTGGATATCATAGGCAACAAAAATTGTAAATACAATAACACCAATCACAGATATTACAAAATCTACGGTTGTACTACCTACAAATATATTAATTAATCCTGCTATAATAATTCCTAATAATCCCATTAATAAAATAGTTGATATCTTAGATAAATTAGCTTTTGTAAAATATCCAAATAAACCAAATATACCGAACATAATAGCTGTTGCTAAGAAAATAATTAAAATAGATGGTAATAGGAACATTAGGAAAATATAAGATAATGTTAATCCAGTAATGAAACTATATAAGGCAAAAGATAATTTTGCTGTAAATGAACTCATTTTGGTAATTCTTGCACTTAAGAATATAACAATACCTATTTCTAATACAAACCAGATCCAATTTAATTTTAAGATATTTAAAATTAAAAACTCCTGTGTAGATACATAATAAGCAGTTCCAAATGTAATTAACAATCCAATAAACATCCATAAAAAGATTTTTGCAAATAAATTCTTTTGATTCATTTTCTTCACCTCACTAGCATTATATCATGTTTTATTTTTTTAACAAAGTTTTATACATTCTATCACATATCATTTTACTTATCTCTTGATACTCTTTTTTTGTTGGGTAGAAATTCAATGTTTGGTTCGATCTTTGTAAGAAGATTTTATTTATGTTTACAATTGCTATATCATAAATACGTGCTAATTCATCTAATCTCTTATTAGCATAGTTTAAAACTTCATTTAATTGTTTGTTCTGACTATCAATTGGATTATAAAAATTAGTCATGATGATATCTTCTTTACAATATTCTCTTAATAATTCAAATAATTTATCCATATCTTCCATCATTTCATCAATATGATAATATACTTCGCTATAATTTAATGATTGTAGATTAGCATTAACACCTATTTTGTAAAACAAATCATTCATTCCGATAGATAAAGTTACTAAGTCTGCTTTAATTAATGTATTTTTGATTGTTTGTTGTTTATTTTTTATTTGAGTTTTTTTATTTTGTTCTATATCATTTATAAGATCTGTTGTCCTTGCATTATCTTGAGCATAACTAATAATATATGTTTCTAATTTATTCTTTTCTTTTAATACATCCTTTATATAATCTGTATATCCATAAGTAATTTCTCCTTCATTTGTCAATCCTAATGCCTGATAGTCACCAAGTGCAACATAATATACTTTTTTATCAATATGTGATAAATAAATTACAAAGACAATAAATAAAGTTAAGCCTAAAACAAGTGCTGTTTTTAATTTCATACAATCTCCCCCAAAAAATAAAAGTAGATTTCTCTACTTTTACTATATTTCTTTTAATTCTATTTTAGCACCTACATTGGTCAATTTTTCTATAATATTTTCATATCCCCTTAACACATATTCTACTTGTTCTATAACAGTAGTACCATCTGCTTTTAATCCTGCTAAAAATAAGCATGCTCCAGCTCTTAAATCGGTTGCTTGTACTGTAGAGCCATGCAATTGACTAACACCCTCAATATGGAGCGTATCTCCTTGAATCTTGATATTCGCACCTAATTTATTTAAATAAGAAACGTTTTGAAAACGATTTTCATAAATAGTTTCTATTACTTTCGATTTGCCTGGTATACATGATAATAGGGTTGTAATAGGTTGTTGCAAGTCTGTAGGAAAACCTGGATATACTGCTGTTGTAATAGAAATGGGTTTCAATTTATTAGATGCCCAGACTGTAATGCGATTGGTTGATAGTTCATATTGAACTCCCATTTCTTTTAATTTGGAAAGTAAGGCTTCTACGTGATTAGGAATAATATTATCAATGGTTAAAGGACTACCTAATAAGGCTCCTAATATAATATATGTCCCGGCTTCAATTCTATCTGGAATTACTTCAATATATGCTTTTCCTAATTTTTCAACACCAATAATTATGATTTCACTTGTTCCAGCACCTTCTATTTCTGCCCCCATATTATTCAATAAGGTTGCTACATTGACAATTTCTGGTTCTTTCGCTGCATTATGGATAATTGTTTTTCCTTTTGCCTTTACACTTGCAAGCATTGCATTAATCGTTGCTCCTACGCTAGCACAATCTAAATAAATATCATTTCCAACTAATTCTTCTGCTTCTATTTTATATTTATTACCATCTATTTGAATCGTTGCTCCTAATGCTTCAAATGCTTTTAAATGTTGATCAATTGGTCTTTTTCCGATAGCACATCCTCCAGGAAAATACATTTCTACTTTTTTATACTTACCTAATAATGCCCCCATAAAATAGTATGATGCTCTTAACTTTTTAGAAATTGATTCTGGAATTTCTTTGTTTTGAACATGTTCTGAATGAATTGTCATAGTCGATCCATCTCTTTTTAAAGTTGCACCTAAATAAATTAAAATTTCATCTAAAGCATCTATATCTGTTATATTAGGAATATGATCAATAACAACTTCTTCATCTGATAATAAACTTGCTGGCACAAGCGCTACAGCACTATTTTTAGCACCACTAATTTCAATTGTACCTGAAAGTAAGTTTCCACCTTGAATTACTAACTTTTTCATTTTAACACTCCTATATATTTTATGACATTGTTATTATTTGGTTATGCTCTTCCATTACTATTTAATAAATATATTTTTTCTTTTACTTTATCTTTTATTGCTTGTTCTCCAGATTTAATAATTTTTCTAGGATCATATACAGTTTGATCTTCATTTAAAAATTTTCTAACATCTTTCGCCCATACAAGTTGTAAATCTGTATTAATATTTAATTTACATATTCCACAAATCACACTTTGTTTTATTAATTCATCAGGAATTCCAGAACCACCATGTAATACTAATGGTAAATTTGTGAGTTCTTGAATTTTTTTCATTCGTTCAAAATCCAATTTTGGCTCACCTTTATAAATACCATGTACACTACCTAAAGCTGGTGCTAAGGAATCAATTCCTGTTTCTTTGGCTAAACGAGCAGCATCTTCTACTTTCGCATAAGCAAGCTCATCTGCAACGCCATCTTCTTCTCCGCCGACATGACCAATTTCTGCTTCTACTGTTACATTTCTCTCATGCGCATACATAACAACTTCACGTGTCATTTTAACATTTTCTTCGACACTATACTTAGAAGCATCAATCATAACAGATGTGAAACCAGCGTCAATTGCTTCTTTACAAGATTCAACACTGCTACCATGGTCTAAATGAAGAGCAACAGGTATAGTAATATTTAATTCTTTCACCATAGCTTTTACCATTTCAGTTACAGTAGAAAATCCTACCATGTATTTTTTCGCACCTTCGCTCACTCCTAAAATGACAGGACTCTTTTCTATTTCACATGTTTCTAAAATAAATCTTGTCCACTCTAAATTATTAATATTAAAATGTGGAACTGCATATCCTTCTGTTTTTGCTTTTTCTAACATTTTTTTTGTGTTTTCTAACATATTATCACGTATAATCAATCTTAAGGAAATTAATCCGATTTTTGATTGATTCTCCTTTCTACCAACATTTGAATTATTATACAAACAATGTATAATAATTCACGCACTGTGGATTTGTTACT
>CALVKP010000091.1 GCA_944332735.1 uncultured Bacilli bacterium
GTTCTGAAGAATTACGTAGAACAGAACAAGTTCTTTCTAATACATTATCAGAAGAAGAAGAAAGAACAATGAATGAGTATTATGAAGCTGTTAAGAAAAAAGAAGAAATTGAAACAAAACAAAATTACTTAAAACAAGAACAATTAAAAGTAAAGAGTAGTTTAGATGATTTTGAATTTGCTTTGAAAAAAGAAAACAGTGCTTTCCAGTCTAAGAATAAAGAGATTCAAAGTTTAGAGATTGAATTAAATCGTATGGATGTAAAATTAGATAATTTATTAAATTCATTAACTGAAAATTATAGTATGACTTATGAGTATGCAAGTTATCATTATAATTTAGAGATAGATATTACAAGTGCAAGAGATATGATTTCTAGATTAAAACGTGAATTAAAAGATTTAGGAGAAGTGAATTTAGGTGCGATTGAAGAATATGATCGTGTGAGTGTTCGTTATGAATTTTTAATGAAACAAAAAGAAGATTTAGAAGAAGCAATTCAAGTATTATTAGAAATTATCGATGAAATGGATACGGTTATGAAAGAAGAATTTATGAAGACATTTGAGGTTGTAAAAGATAATTTCAAAACGACATTCAAAGAGTTGTTTAGAGGTGGAGATGCAACATTAAAACTTACAGATAAAGATAATATACTAGAAACTGGAATTGAAATTATTGCTTCTCCTCCAGGAAAGAAATTAACAACCATTGGTCTTTTAAGTGGGGGAGAAAAAACATTTACAGCTATTAGTTTACTGTTTGCAATATTAAAGTCAAGACCTGTTCCATTCTGTATCTTAGATGAAGTAGAAGCAGCTTTAGATGAAGTAAATGTTGATAGTTTTGGAAAGTATGTTCAAACATTAAAAAATAAGACACAATTTATTTTAATTACTCATAAAAAGAAAACAATGGAATATGCAGATGTGTTATATGGAATTACAATGCAAGAATCAGGGGTTAGTAAATTAGTAAGTGTTAAATTAGAAGACATGAAAGGACAACATGCATAAAAAAGATTATATTTCTCTTTTACATCAAATGGATTTAATCGCAAAAGGAAAGAGTAGTGGCTTTTTAAATTTACAAGAACAAAAAGTGTTAAAACAATTACTTGATAAGAATCATATTTCTTATCAAGTATATTCTTATTTTGGTCATCAAGAACGTGTTATCTATAGTAAAATACGCCCTAAAATCGCATTATTAGAAATTCAGACAGATGATTTATTCACACATCAAATGTTATTAGGGAGTTTCTTTTCTCTGCAGATTGATTCTAAAATTCTCGGTGATTTTATCTCATACAATAACCGTTATTATATGTATGTGGATGTGAAGTATAAAGATTATATTTTAGAAAATTTTCATCAAGTAGGAAGAAATTGTATTACTTTAAAAGAAGTACCTCATCATGTATTAAAGCAATATCAACCACAATTTAATGAAATAATCTTACTCGTTAGTAGTTATCGTTTAGACAGTGTTGTTAGTAAAATTACAAACTATAGTCGTAGTAAAGTAAAAGAATTATTCCATGATGAATGGATTCGTTATCAAGATGAAATTGTATATTCGGGAAGTATTATTGTAAAAGAGTGTGATACATTTTCCATTAAAAAATTTGGTAAATATCAAGTAGGTATGTTAAAGGGGAAAACGAAAAGTAATAAATTTGTTTTAGAGATAAAAAAATATATATTTTAAAAGAACTATGGTTCTTTTTTTATATATCACAAGTGTTGCACCCTACATATATCTGTGATAAAATGGCAATATAGAAAGAGGAGATACCATGAAAAAAATATTAACAGGTTTAAAACCTACAGGAGAATTAACATTAGGAAATTATATTGGAGCAATTAAACAGATGAAGCAATTACAAGATAATTATGAATCTTATTTATTTGTTGCTGATTTACATGCACTTACAGTTCCACAAGATCCAAAGGAATTAAAAAGAAGAATTAAAGATTTTTTAGCGTTATATATTGCCTGTGGCATTGATCCAAAGAAAAATATCATTTATTTACAATCAGAAAACGAGTTTATTCCTGCTATTTCATGGTTACTTGAATGTACAACATATCATGGTGAAGCAGCTAGAATGATCCAATTTAAAGAGAAATCAAAACAACATAAAAATTTTTCTGTTGGATTACTTACATATCCTATTTTAATGGCTGCAGATATTTTATATGCTGATATTGATTTAGTTCCAGTTGGCATTGATCAAAAACAACACGTTGAACTTGCTCGTGATATTGCAATTCGCTTTAATAAGATGTATGGCGATACTTTTGTCGTTCCAGAGCCATTGATTTCAGAAACGGGAACGAAGATAAAAGATTTAAAGAATCCTACGAAGAAGATGAGTAAATCTGAAGAAAATCCGAATGGTGTTATTTTAATGTTAGATGATGAAAAGAAAATTAGAAAGAAAATTATGGGAGCTACAACGGATTCTGATATGAGTATTCATTTTGATGAAGAAAATAAACCTGGTATTTCTAATTTAATGAATATATATTCCGCTTTAACAGGAAATACGATAGAAGAGATAGAAAAAGAATTTGAAGGGGAAAACTATGGAACTTTTAAAAAGAAAGTTGCTGATGTAGTAGTAGATGTATTAACAAAGATTCAAGTAAGATATCAAGAATTAATGACCAGTGATGAATTAGATCAAATTTTAGATGAAGGAATAGTAAAATCTAGAGAATTAGCACGTAAAAAATATCTAGAAATGACAAAATTAATGGGATTAGAAAGATAATTGGTGAAATATGAAAAAGCAGACGAAAATTGTGATTGCAATTATTTCTGTTATCGTTGTTTTATTATTAGGATTTTATATTTATTTTAAGATATCATATATGAGTAAACAGGAAATTAAAGAAGTCATTGTTGATTATATGAATGCAAAAGAAAAAGATATCTTCTTTGAAACAGTAGATTTAGAATTCGATTCTGGATTATATGAAGTTGATCTTTATTATCAGAATCAAGAATATGAATTTAAAGTGGATGCGAAAAAGGGAAGTATTGTACAAACTGATTATTTGAAACAAAATTTAAATGATTCTTCTAAAACAAATATTCAAACACCTAGTACCAATGTGAAACAAGAAATAACAGAAGAAGATGCGAAAAAAATCGCATTTGATGATGCGAAAGTAACAGAGTCAGATGTTCAACGACTTCGTATAAAAAAAGAATACGATGATCATCGTCTTGTATATGAGATTGACTTCACGTACGGAACGTATGAATATGATTATAAAATTCAAGCAAGTGATGGTAGTATTTTAGAATATGATAAAGATAGTATTTATGACTAAGAATATTGATTCTTAGTCTTTTTTATAAAAAAAGTAAGGATTACTCCTTACTAGAATATAACATATTGATTTGTATTATATATTTTTCCATTTATTTTAATATAAATATATTTTTTACCATGAATATTTTCTGAATTAATATATTTTGTAACAGTAATTCCATTTTTCTTTTCTTCTTC
>CALVKP010000092.1 GCA_944332735.1 uncultured Bacilli bacterium
AATTTGAGGAATTATCAAAAGAAGAATTTACAACCTTTGAAAAAAATCATCCATATGGAAGTTTTTATCAAACCATCGGTTGGGGAGAATTGAAAAAAAGAAATGGTTGGAACTACTATTTAGTAGGTTTAAAAGAAAATGATAAAGTTTTAGCAGGAGCAATGTTATTAGAAAAGAAATTGCCATTTGGTCTTTCTTTTATTTATTCACCACGTGGTTTTTTAATTGATTATTTAAATGAATCAATTCTTTCTACATTTACAAAAGAAATCAAAATATTTGCTAGAAAACATCATGCCATTTTTATTAAAATAGATCCGTATGTACAATTAAGAGAACGAGATATTAATGGAAATATTGTTGAAAATGGTTTTAATAATGAGAAAGCAATTACCAATTTAAAAAAATTAGGTTTTCGCCATAATGGGTATACTTTAAATATGGAGGATTTACAACCTCGTTTTGCGTTTGCTCTTAATTTAGAAGGAAAAACAACAGAAGAAATTTTAAAAGATATGGAATCTAAGACACGTCAACTCATTCATAAGAATGAAAAGAATGGAATTATCACGAGAGAAATTACCGTGGATGAGATTGATAAATTTAAGAAAATTATGCAGCATACAGCGGATCGTAGAGGGTTTATTGATCGTCCACTAAGTTATTATAAGAATATGTTAAGTGATTTAAAAGATGGAGCAAAAGTGATTATTGCTGAAATCGATTTAGAAGATTACAATCAACGTTTGAAAAATGAAATTGCTGCATCGCAAAAAATTGTTGCAGAAAAAGAAGCAGCTTTAAATGATCCATCTAAAAAGATTAATCCAGATAAAACAAAGAAGAAAATTGAACAAGAAAATGGGAATATTGCTCGTCTTACGAAGAAATTAAATGAAGTAGAAGCATTATTACAAAAACATGGTAAAGTTTTAACTTTGGGAGGTATTATTTTTATGCTTCATGGTAGTGAAATTTTATCATTATTTGGCGGTTCTTATGAGGAATATAAAGACTTTTTAAGTCCCTACTCGACTTATTTTCATATGATTCGTTATGGGGTTGAGCACGGTTATAAAAAATATAATTTTTATGGAATTAGTGGCGATTTTAAAAATAAGAAAAATGAATTATATGGTTTATATGATTTAAAACGTGGCTTTGGTGGACATGTGGAAGAATATTTAGGAGAATTTGATTTAGTTACGAAACCGTTCATGTATCATGTATATCATATTGCATTCGCACTATATGGGAAATTAAAGAAATGGAAAAGAAAGAGGGGATAACGTGCAATTTTGTGAGTTATCAAAAGATGAATTCCGTGAGTTTTTAGATCACAGTCCACTACAAAGTTTTTTACAAACACCAGAAATAGGTGAATTGCGTAAAAAAGGTGGATGGCGAGTTCATTTTGTAGGCGTAAAAGAAAATAAAAAATTAATTGCGGCAACTATGTTATTCAGCAAAAAGAATTTTATGAATTCTTATGAATTTTATTCATCACGTGGTCCATTATTAGATTTTAATAATCGGGAATTAGTTATTTTTTTCTTTCAACAATTAAAAAAATATATTCAAAATAAAAATGGCTATATTTTAAGAATTGACCCTTATTTAATTTATCATCAACGTGATATAGATGGTAATATTGTAGAACATGGTATAAATAATGAACCAGTAGTACAATTATTAAAAAAGTTAGGTTTTAAACGTAAAGAAAATCCAGAACAAGTTCAATATATGTTCTCAATTGATCTAGGAAAGTCAAATGAAGAAATCTTTCAATCCTTTCGTTCTAATGTTAGAAATTATATCCGTAAGACAGAGAAAATGGGAATTGTTGTAAAAGAACTAACAAGAGGAGAATTACCTGGTTTAAAAGAGATTACAGAAGAAACAGGTAAAAGAAAAGGTTTTGTAGATAAATCATTAACATATTATGAAGATATGTATGATTTATTTCATCCTCGTAGTGAGATTCGCTATTTATTAGCATCCATTTATTTAGATGATTATTTAGAAAAGTTACAAAACGAGTTAAAAGAATATGAGACAAGATTAGAAAATACAGAGGATGTTCATTCTAAAAAAGGATTAAGAAAGTCTTTATCAATTAATATCGAAAACACAAAAAAAAGAATTGAGGAGACAGAAAAATTAATTCAAGAAAAAGGAACACAATTAGATTTATCAGCAGCTATGTTTATGATGACAGGACATGAAGTGATTTATTTATTTAGTGGCAATTATGATGAATATATGAAGTTTAATGCACAGTATGCAATTCAATGGAATATGATTCAATATGCGAACGAACATGGTTTTGATAAATATAATTTTTATGGAATTAGTGGTAATTTCGATGAAAATGATTCTGAATACGGTGTATATGAATTTAAAAGAGGTTTTTCAGGTTATGTAGAGGAGTTGATTGGTGAATTTCAAATGCCAATTAATTTAAAAAAATATATGTTATTTAATATTATTAATAATACAAAACGTTTTATAAAAAGATGCATAGGGAGGTAATCTATGAATTATGAATTTAAAACAAATATAGAAAAAACAGAATTCGAACAATTTACTAAAAAAGCAGAGATTCTCTCTTTTATGCAAGAATATGGTTGGGCTTTTGTAAAAAATGAATGGAAACATTTTTATTGTGGATTATATCGCAATGGAAAGTTAGTAGCGACAGCTGTTGTGTTAAAACGTCTATTACCACTTGGTATTTCTCTTATGTATATTCCAAGAGGAATGTTAATTGATTATAAAGATAAAGAACTATTAAATATTTTTACAAAACATCTTCAACATTTAGCGCAACAAGAACATGCATATGTGTTAAAGATAGATCCAAATTTCTGTTGTAAAGAGTATTCAATTAAAGAAATTGAAAAGAAAGAACAAGTAGAAATTCCAAAAAATTATTCTATTGATTATGATGAAAAACATCACAACTTATTATCTTGTGGATATCGTTTTAAAGGATATACAAAATCTATTCAAGAAACATTACAACCACGCTATCATATGTATATTCCATTAATTAATGCACAAAATGAGTTTTTAACACCAGCAGAAGTAAAGACAAGTTTTAAAAAAAGAATTCGAAGTTATATTGGAAATTATCACGAAAAAAGAGGTGTTACTTATTTTCATACAACAGATTCTAAATATTTAGATATGTTTATGGAAGTAATTACTCAAACTGAAAAACGTCAAAATATTCGTTTACGTAATAAGGAATATTTTCAAAAAATGATGGAAGCATATAAAAATGAATCATATTTGTTTTTTGGAATGTTAAATTTACAAATATATCTTGATTTTCTAAAAGAAAATAATGGAAAAGAAGAAGAAATGAATGAAGTCAGTGCTTTGTTAAATGAAGGACAAGTAGAAATTCCATTATCAGCTGCTTTTGTGATTATTCCACAAAATAAAGGAATCAAGACAAGTGAATACTTATATGCGGGAAATCATTTATTATTTACGAAATTAAATGTCTCAGTAGGATTGGTATATGAAATTTGTAAATATTCACTGGAACAAAAATGTCAGTATTGTAATTTAGGCGGTATTAATGGAACATTTGATGATCATTTAACACCATTTAAATCAAGATTTAATGCAATTGTATTTGAATTTGCTGGAGAATATGATTTAGTCATTCAACCAATTCGTTACCGTTTATATGAATTTGGTATGCCTATTTTAAAAAAGATATATCATTTCATCCGTAGAAAATGATAAAACAGTAGAAAATATAACAATTTTTTGATAAAATGAAGTTGGTGGTATACATATGAATAATGAAGTTATTAGACAAGTTTTTCTCATGTTAGGAACTACCTTCCTATTTTCGCTTTGTATTACACCAGTAATTAAAATGATTGCGAAACATGTTGGAGCCATGGATATTCCAAATGAGAGAAAAGTACATAAAGTTCCAATGCCAAGATTAGGCGGATTATCGATTTTCTTTGGATTCTTACTTGGCTATATGTTATTTGGGGAACAAAGTATTGTTATGAATTCCATATTAATTGCTAGTTTTGTAGTAATTTTAATTGGTGTATTTGACGATATTAAGCCACTGAAAGCTTCGGTAAAATTTATTGGACAACTTGTTGCAGCATGTATTATTGTGTTTTATGGAAATATTATTTTAAGAGATGTTAGTGCCTTTGGTATTTATATTGATTTTGGACTTTTATCAATTCCATTTACAATTTTCTTTATTCTCGGTTGTATTAACTGTATGAACTTAATTGATGGATTAGATGGACTAGCTGCAGGAATATCGAGTATTTATTTCGCAACAATTGGTATTATTGCCATCATGCAAGGAAAATTTGGATTGGATTTCTTATTGACATTTATTATGTTAGGTTCTACATTAGGATTCTTAGTCCATAACTTTAATCCGGCAACTATTTTTATGGGCGACAGTGGATCGATGTTTTTAGGATTAATTATTTCTGTCATTGCCCTACTTGGATTTAAGAATGTTACGATGACTTCATTAATTATCCCATTACTATTACTTGCGATTCCTATTTTAGATACGATATTTGCAATTATTAGAAGAACCTTAAAAGGAGAGAAAATATCTACACCTGATAAATATCACATTCATCATCAATTATTAAAAAGAAACTTATCACAACGACAAACAGTATTAGCAATCTATGTAATTAATATCTTATTTGCCATCGCATCTATTGTATATGTTTTAAAAGATGCGAAACTAGGATATATTATTTATGGTATTTTACTAGCGATTGTTCTTATCTTTATTTTAACAACTGATGTTGTATATGATAGTTCTAGTTTGAGAGATAAAATAAAAAGAAAAATATTGAAAAAGGAACCAGAAAAAACGACAAAGAAAGAGAATAAAAGAGATTCAGATAAATCAAAGAGTAAAAAGAAAGTAACGAGAAAGAAGAGATAATCTTCTTTTTTTGTTTATTATGGATAAAAATATCCATAATAAAATTAGGTGAGAGTCATGATAGAAAATATATTTCAAACAAATTGGACAGAATTACTGGATGTTACTTTACGTGCTATGATTTCTTTAGTAACTTTGTTTTTAATTACAAAAATGTTAGGAAAAAAACAAGTATCTCAACTTAGTTTATTTGATTATGTAATTGGTATTAGTATTGGTAATTTTGCTGCTGAAATGACGATTAATTTAGAATCAGATTATTTACACGGTATTTTAGCAGTTGTTATTTTTGGGGTGGTTGCATATCTTGTTAGTATTTTAACGATGAAAAGTATTCATTTAAGAAGATATTTTATGGGTACCCCTACCCTTTTAATCCAAGATGGAAAACTATTAGAAAAGAATATGAAAAAAGTAAGATATGATATGAATGATTTATTAGAACAATGTCGTATTAATGGTTATTTTGATATGAGTGAAATTAAATATGCTTTAATGGAGGCAAATGGTACCGTTAGTATTTTACCGTTTGAAACAGAAAGACCATTAAAAGTAAAAGATATGAAAGTAAAGCCTAAAAAAGAAGGATTATGTGCGAATGTTATTATAGATGGAAAAATTATGCCCCATAATCTAGAAAATTTTCACAAAACGACAGAATGGTTAAAAAAAGAGTTAAAAGTAAAAGGATATGAAGATATCAGTGATATTTTACTCGCAACATTAGATGTGAATGAAAAATTACAGATATATGAAAGAAATTTAGATGAAAAAATTAAAAATGTATTAGAATAAATGTCAATTAGATGTCTTTTTATCATTTAAATATAGTAATTTATAAATTTTTTTGATAACATGTATCAAGGTGATATAGTATGCAAGAAGCAATGAATCGACAATTTTGTGCTTCTGTCTTTATTATTAATCCAGAAAATTTAAAAATTTTATTAGTACACCATAAAAAGTTTAAAAAATGGGTACAACCTGGAGGACATATTGAAGCAGGTGAAGCACCAGAAGAAACCGCTGTTCGTGAAGTGTTTGAAGAGACAGGAATGAAGGTAAAGTTACTTGGAGAACATTTTCCACGTGAGAATGATTTTATTAAGCCAATGGGAATTCAATGCAATCGTAATTTATTAGGTGAAATACACATTGATATTTTATATGCAGGTGTTCCCCAAGATTCTATAGAAGTAAAAATCAACACAGATGAAAATGATGGTGTGAATTGGTTTTCTAGAGCAGAATTAGAACATTTAAATGTATTTCCTGATATTTTAATTACAATGGATCATATATTGAAAACATATTTTCATCAAGAAGGATAATTATCCTTTTTTTAATAATTATAAATAGAGTATATGTTTACTTTTTCTATATTTTTAATACAAAAACGATGGTAAATAAAACATATTTACATATTTATAAGATTTATGATATAATAGCTCAGGCCAAAAAGGGAGTGTTTGTATGAAAGAAATTAGAAATATTGCGATTATTGCTCACGTAGACCATGGAAAAACTACTTTAGTAGATCAATTATTAAAAATGTCAGGAACATTTCGTGAAAACGAAGAAGTAGGAAGTATGGATTCAAATGCCTTAGAACAAGAAAGAGGAATTACCATTTTAGCTAAGACGACAGCCATTGATTATAAAGGAGTACGTATTAATATTTTAGATACACCAGGACATGCTGATTTTGGTGGAGAAGTAGAACGTATTATGAATATGGTAGATGGTGTATTACTTGTAGTAGATGCATATGAAGGGACTATGCCACAAACACGTTTTGTATTAAAAAAAGCATTAGAAGCACATGTAACACCAATTGTAGTTGTGAATAAAATAGATAAACCATCAGCACGTCCAACGGAAGTAGTTGACGAAGTAATGGATTTATTTATTGAATTAGGTGCTGATATTGAACAATTAG
This sequence comes from uncultured Bacilli bacterium, assembly GCA_944332735.1. Classification (GTDB taxonomy): domain Bacteria; phylum Bacillota_I; class Bacilli_A; order RF39; family UBA660; genus UMGS2016. The sequence continues at coordinate 6,903 of CALVKP010000092.1, forward strand.
AATTCCCAGTTGTATACACAAGTGCATTAGCTGGTACTTCTAGTTTAGATCCAGATGTTTCAACACAAGAACATACAATGGATCCAGTATTAGATATGATTGTAAACTATATTCCTGCACCTAATGTAAATTTAGATGGGGGATTACAATTCCAACCTGCTTTACTAGATTATAATGACTTTGTAGGAAGAATTGGAATTGGTCGTATCACAAGAGGGACAGTAAAAGTAAATGAAATGGTATCATGTGTTCGACTAGATGGATCAAAAAAGCAATTTAGAGTTCAAAAAATATTTGGTTTTTTAGGATTAAAGAGAATTGAAGTAAAAGAAGCAAGTGCTGGAGATATTGTTGCCATTGCTGGACTTCCAGATATTGAAGTAGGAGAAACAGTTTGTACAGTAGGACAAGAAGAAGCATTACCTTTACTTCATATTGATGAACCGACATTACAAATGACATTTGGAGTAAATTCATCTCCATTTGCCGGACGTGAGGGAAAATTGTTAACGGCTCGTAAGATTGAAGAACGTTTACATAAAGAAACAGAACGTGATGTAAGTTTAAAAGTAGTTCCAAATCCAAATGATAGTGAATCATTTATTGTATCTGGACGTGGAGAATTACACTTATCTATCTTAATTGAAAATATGAGACGTGAAGGATTTGAATTACAAGTGTCAAAACCAGAAGTTATTGTAAAAGAAATTGATGGTGTAAAATGTGAGCCTTTTGAAGATGTTACTGTAGAAGTTCCAGAAGAATATGTAGGATCTGTAATTGAGTCTTTAGGTAATCGTGAAGGTGAAATGATTAATATGACAACGCATGGGAATCAAACACAACTTACTTATGTTGTTCCATCACGTGGATTAATTGGTTTTTCTATGGAATTTATGACTATGACAAAAGGGTATGGAATTTTAAGCCATACTTATAAAGAATATCGTAAACAAGCTT
>CALVKP010000093.1 GCA_944332735.1 uncultured Bacilli bacterium
CTAGAAGTCATGCCTTAAATGCAACTAGAAAAAAACAAGGAGTTAATTTACAAAAAGTAACAATTAACGGAAAATCAGTTCGTGTGAGTGCAAGAGAACTTAGAAGTTTGAAAAAAATGGCAAATAATTAATATAGAAAAAGAGAATCAAATCGATTCTCTTTTTTGATATATATCTATTCCCTGCTCTACCTGATACTTTGTTCCAATGAAAATACCGAGTGCTAGGATACATATCCAAATACATATAAAAATAGGAATGCTTTTTTCAAAGTGAAATCTAGCAATCGATCCAATATCATCTAACTTCATACTAAACAAGCTCATTAGAAAAATACTGATTAGAACGCTTTCGTTACATCCTACAAAATAACGTAATATAATTGTGATAATACCCAAACATAAACCATATAAAACTTTCCCTGCTGTAGTGGTTGGAGTCGACATTGGGTCAGTTGCTAAGAAAACAGCACCGAATAACAAGCCACCACTTATAATTTGATAGATTGGATACCAATATCCAAACTTTGAAAACAATCCAATAAATGCACTCATGCCAAATACTGTTAAGATATAAGTAATTGTAATTTCCCATTTAATTGCTTTTTTATAACATAAATATAAAAATGCGAAAATAAGTAAAATAGAACAAGTCGTACCAAGTCCTCCAGGTACACTTCCTAATACAAAATCTAATATTCTTCCATATGGTTGTACTAATACTTGATAACCACTTAACTGATTATTAGTAATCATTGTCTGTTCTTTTATATCTATCAGTTGTTTTTGTTCATAAGCATTATAATATAGATTTCCTTGTGAAAATAACATATTACTCAATAAAATTAATAAGATACCTATTACTATTGGATTGATATATTTTTTTAATGGTTCACAGTTTTCTAACACCATCATAATAAAGCTAATAATTACTACCCAATAAAGTGGTGTTTGAATTGGTAATAATAAAGAGAATATAAAACTAATATTAAGAATGTTTAACCATTGGTATAGATTCATTTTTTCTTTTTTTATTTTTTGAATGATATAATGTGTTATGATACTTGTTATAACAGTTGCAAGAATTAGGATGATTGGTAAACACATTTCTTGAAACGTCATGTTTTGATTCAGGTATGGATAGATTCCATTTTTTATCCAAGCAAATAAGACTAGAGGAATGAGAGCAATAAAAAGATAAAGAGATAAATGTCTAGCTTTGACTTGATTTTTTACAAATGGTCCATCTTTTAATATAAAGGCTTTCATTTTTCTTCCTCCCTTAATCGCTGTTTAGCAAGTGCAATTTGTTTTCTAACATTTCGATTAGAAGGACAAATATAAGAACATAATCCACACCCAATACAACGTTCTACTTCTAATTGCTTTAGTTTTTTTAAATCTTTTTTACGATAAGCTTTATCTATTCCTGTTGGATTTAATTTAGCAGGACATACAGTTGCACATTTACCACAACGAATACACGGTAAAATGGGCTCTTCTTTTTCGTATGGAAGTGCTAGAACACAATTTACTTCTGGAGATAGTGCAAGATTATCGTTCGTTAACCCGCTTCCCATGAATGGACCACCTGCAACGAGTTGTACTTCTTCTACTGATTGATATCCAATACAAGAAGCAATGACATCTTTTGCTAAAGTTCCAATTTTTATTCTTACATTACATGGTTTTTTTAATCCATCTCCTGCAAAGGTAACAACACGTTCTATCATTGGTTTATGATATTTTAAAGCTTCATAAATAGCAAAGATAGTTGAAACATTATTCACTACAATTCCCTTTTCTACAGGGATATCATTATAATTCGTATGACATAGTTCTCTTACTAAATTACGCTCCCATCCCATTGGATAAATATTTGGTACAACTTTTACTTTAATATTTAAATAAGTTCCAATAAATTTATTTAGTTTATGAATTAATTCTGTATTAGATTTTGATACAGCAATCATAGCACAATCAATATGATTTATTTCCATAATCGCATCTACTGTTTCTAATATCTCTTCACATTTTTCCATCATGAGTGCGGTATCAGATGTAATATATGGTTCACATTCCACTGCATTTACAATTAACGTATGAATTTTTTTATCTGTATTATATTTAATATATGTTGGAAATCCTTTACCACCTAATCCAACAACTCCCATATCTAAAATAGTTTCTAAAAAAGATTCTTTTGTATATTGAGTTAATTTCTTTTTCGTTAATGGTTCTATATAATTTTCTTTTCCATCATTTTCTATTTTTACACAACGTACCATTTCTCCTGTTACGTATAATTTTTTTACAATTCCTACAACATGCCCTGACACACTTGAATGAATTGGTACTTTATTAATTCCTTTTCTTTTACCAAGAACAGTACCAATTGCAACATAGTCACCTTTTTTTACAAAAGTAGTAACATTATCATCTTTGCCACTTGCAAGAGGAATATAAACATATTTTGGTGTTAAATATTCTGTAATTGTAACATTTGACATTTTTCTTAAATCAGATAGTTTATATCCCATGTTTTTGCCTCCGTTCCATTAGTTACATTATACATGTTTTTGTAATAAAAAAAAAGAGGAAAACTTTAGTTTTTCTGACTCTTTTCATATTGTAATTTCATTGTTTTTAGCGTTTCTATGATTGCTTTTTTATTATCATTCATAATATTAGTATAAACACAATCAATACTATCTACAAACTGTGAAAGTGGGGTCGCTCGTATATTTCCAAGTTCAATTAAAATTGTTCCTGGTAATTTCTTTTTTAGAACATAATCCATTGTCGTTTCTTTATGATTAGATAAAATTTTATAACTTGTATATTTCTGGTATGTAATCGCAACTGATTCATTATATTCTGTATAATCTTTCCCATTCTCTCTTTTTATTTTTTCATTTTTTTCATCTAAATAATATATTAAATTCCCACAGGCGTGATAAATAAATGAACCAATTACTTTTTCTTTTTGAATTAATGTTTGATAGAGATTTAAAATAGCACCATTTTCTGGTTCTAATTGAAATTTAGAAGGACGATAAGGGCAACCAATTGGACCAGGAGAAATCATAGAAATTTGATTTAATCGTAATTCATGATATACAGGTTTTCTAGAAATCATTTCTTTTTCATATCTTGGATGCCATACATTGGCATTTAAATCAATCCCTACTCCATTACTAGACCATTGAGCCATAACTCCTTTAGGAAGGTCTTGTTCTTGAATGATTTTTTGAATACTCTTTTTTAATTTCTCGTGTTTTTTATCAATGCAATCAGGTGTTGCATAACGAAACATCCACATTTGTAATTTAGTATCTTGGTCTTTCATATTTAAGACATAATCATCTTCTACTTTCGCATTCATATAATATTGAATACAAAATAATTCTTCCCAAAAAGGAGTCGTTTCTCTTGGAATCACTGTACGAATCGCACTTGTAAGTACAATTGTACCTTCTGGATTTAAAATTGGAATAAAATGTAATGTATAAACACTTGGATCAATCACCTCAGGATTAGCTTCTAAGTACTCCATAAACTGAATTAGAAAGCAATTGGTAATTAGTTCTACAGCATGTGTTCCTGCTGTTAAAATCGCATGATATGGACCATTACCAAACGTAAAATGACGGATTGGATAATCAAATGTCGTTCTTCCTATTTCTTTTTGTTCAATACATATTTTTAAATGATCTAAACGATCATTCATCTGTTCATAATCTAAAATACGATGATCTTGATAATCACCAATTAAATGTCCTTTTTTATCCTTCATCATATGTTTGACCTATTTTATTATAACATATTCTTCTTTTTTTATAAAAAAAAGGAAGCGATCCATTTAGGCAACCCTTCCTTTTTTATTGAATCATGAAACTGACTCCTTTCTTTTCATTTTTTACAGTCACTTCATAACCACAGAAAGCCAGTGTCTCACGAACGATAGAGAGTCCTAAACCAAATTGACCATTGATTCCTTTTTTATATGGTGAGAAAATATTTTCTAAATCTTTTTCGTTCAATTTTGGTCCGTCGTTATAAAATGTTAATTTACTTCCCTTAATCGTTACTTTAATCTCTTTTTCAGCATATCTTACAAAATTACTTAAGATATTATCGACAACAGCTTCCCACATATCATAAGTACCTTTCATAATGGTTTCTGAATTTTTTGTATATACAGTCCATTTTACATCAGGTCTGATATTCTTCATCTTTTCTACCTAGTTATAAATTACTTGTTGCACATTGACTTTTTCTACCGTTAAATCTTTTCTTTCTTTAAAATAATTTAGTTTATTTAAATATAGTAAGGAGTGTACTTTTAATTCTAATTTATTGATTTGTTCCTCAATAACTTTTAATCCTTGTGGAACCGTTTGAACACCATCTTGTATCGCTTCTATATATGATTTTATGACAGTGAGAGGAGTTTTACAATCATGTGATATATTTTGCTACATCTGGTTTTTATAATTTTCTTGTTTTTTTAAATTTTCACGCATTGTGTCAATGGCAACCGATAATGCTTTTAATTCATCATCTTCATCATATGTATAGGTGTCATCATAATCATCATTTGAAAGATTATCTACTTTTTGTTTTAAGTGTTCTATTTTTTTCACCAATTTTCTAGACCATAGGAGTAATAGTCCAGAAATAATTAGTAAGGTTATTAGTAAAATAGGAAATATAGTATATAGTATATCTTTTCTCATGTCTGTGATATAAGAATCATCAGTTAGAGATATTTTCGTAACAAACTTATTATAAGAGGTATTGTAATAATAAGTTTTTCCTTTATATTGGAATTTTCCGAAATCATTATCAATTTCACTTAAAACCTCAGTTGGTTCAATGTTAATCACTTTGGAGAAGTTTTCTGAAGAGATAACTTCTTTTTGGCTTGTGATATAGAGGTATGCGACATCACTACCAATCTCATCATCTCCAATTTCATAATCAATTAATTCAAGTGGTTGTTTTAAATATTGATAGATATTGTTCTCATAAATAGGTGTCAATACTTTTGGGAGGAGTATACCAAGAGCAATGAATATAATCCCACATATGAGAATTCCAATCGATATTAATTGACGATTTAAATCATATTTTAATCTTTTTTTCATAGGAATCGATATCCAAATCCATATAATGTATTAATATGTATATTTGGCATTTTCTTACGAAGTCTTCTAACTAAATCGTCTACCACTCGATCACTTCCAAAATAATCTGGTCCCCATATCACTTCTAAGATATCTTCACGACTAAATGATTTATTACGATTTTGTAAAAACATCAATAATAAGTCAAATTCTAATGTGGTTAATGATACTTCTTCTTTCCCATCATAAACAGTTCTTTTATCTAAATCAATCGTATAATTCTCATAAGTAACTTTTTCCGTTGATTTTAGATAAACACGTTTCATAATATTATTCACACGTAACACAAGTTCCTTAGGGGAATACGGTTTGGTTACATAATCATCACTTCCCAGTTCTAAGCCAATAATCTTATCTAAATCTTGATCTCTAGCTGATGTAAAAATAACTGGGACTGTGCTATCTGTTTCTCTAATTTTCTTAATAATATCATATCCACTGACATTATCACCTAGCATAATATCTAATATCCATAAGTGAACGGGATTACCTACATAGTCAAGTGCACTTTTTCCATCATAGAAGTTAAGCACTTCATAGCCTTCACGTTCTAAGTAGGTTTTCATAAGATCATTTAAGTCTTTTTCGTCTTCTACAAAGCAAATCTTATACATAATAACACCTCTACATTAGTATATCAAATCTTCATTTCTTTTTCTACATTACCACTGCCCTTTCTTATTTTTTTATGAGTATATTTTTCTATCTATTGATTATTATTTTGTAAGTTCTTTTGGTTGTTTTTTTCTTTCTTTCTCTTTCTTATCACCTCCTTGATTTCATTCTATAAAAACATTGTGGTTAAATTTCTAGAACTTTGTGGGAAATTATGGTAAAAGAATTTTGGCATAAAAAAAGGAAGCATTGCTTCCTACTT
>CALVKP010000094.1 GCA_944332735.1 uncultured Bacilli bacterium
TATTTAATTTCATCATTATAGTACCATATTTCACAATCTTTGACAAATAAAAAGTACAAATTTTATCAATTAAAACTTGCACTTTTTCTCTTTCAAATCAGTATACAATTTACTTTTGAAATTCACCGATTTAAGTATTTCACATGCTTTCACATAATTGTTATTTTTTGTCATATTCTTCCATAAAAGAATGAATTTCATTTCCTATTTTATATCCTAATAATGTATTTAAATTCACATTTTTTGTAGCTGTTAAAAGATTTAAATCAGTATCTTCATGAATTTCACATAATTTATCTACTAATTGTTTTACGACAATACGTTTTCCTTCCCCTTTTTTTGTAACAGAACAAGCACAATCAATAAAATTTAAATCATGATTACGGGCCCAAGATTTAATATAGTTTTCTTTCACGTAATAAAGTGGACGAATTAATTCCATTCCTTCAAAATGATCACTATGTAACTTTGGCATCATACTAGATATTTGTCCATTCCATATTAAATTTAATAATACAGTTTCTATCACATCGTTCATATGGTGTCCTAATGCGATTTTATTACATCCCAATGACTTTGCCTTATCATAAAGAGCTCCTCTTCTCATTCTGGCACATAAATAACAAGGATTATCATGTCTCTTTTGACTAGAAGAATCAGCTACTTGAAAGATGTTATTTTGAAAAATCATAGCAGGTATACCAAGGATTTCTAAATTTTTTCTGATTTGATTTAAATTCTTTTCTTGATATCCTGGATCCATAACAAGATAAACAAGTTCAAATGAAACTTTACCATGTTTTTGTAGTTCTTCTAAACATTTTGCCAGAAGCATAGAATCTTTGCCACCACTAATACATACTGCAATCTTATCATTTTCTTCTACCAGTTTAAAATCACGAATTGCTTTCATAAAAGGACTCCATATCTTTTTACGATATTTTGTGATAATACTATGTTCTATTTGTTCTTTTTGTGTCATACTATCCACTCCAAACGATATGATTATATCACAAAACAATACAAAAAAGAAAATGAAACCGGTGTTACATTTTCTTTTTATCATTTATCTTTAATGTTCTCATAGAATTTAAAATAGCTAGTACAGATACTCCAACATCGGCAAATACTGCCTCTAGCATATTGGCAAAACCAAAAGTACCAAGCACTAAAAAGAACATTTTAATTGAAAGTGCAAACATAATATTTTGTTTTACGATGCGAATCGTTCTTTTAGAAATTTGTATTGCTTCTTCAATCTTGCTTAAATCATCATCCATAATCACTACATCTGCGGCTTCAATAGCAGCATCACTACCAAGTCCTCCCATCGCAATTCCCACATCTGCTCTTACTAAAACAGGAGCATCATTCATACCATCTCCAACAAACGCACATGCCCCATCATTATCTTCTTTCATAATTTTTTCCATACAAACTAATTTATCTTGTGGCAGTAAAGAAGCATAATAAAAATCAATTCCCAACTTTTCAGAAACATTTTTTGCTACCGCATCTGAATCCCCAGTTAACATAACCATTTTCTGAATTTGTTGTTTTTTTAAATCATCTAATGCCTCTTGCGCATTTTCTTTTATTTCATCAGATATAACAACATATCCTAAATACTCTTTTTCTTTTACAATATAGACAACAGTTCCTCCAAAAACTTCTGGAACAGTGACATTCAAATCTTTCATATATTGATAATTACCAGCATAAATATCTTCATTTAAAACACGAACATGTACCCCTTTACCAGATACTTCTTCAATCTGTTTTACAGTGTTTTGATCAATAGGATGCATATATTTTTTCTTAATCGAAATTGCAATTGGATGATTGGAATATAACTCTGCTTGGGCAGCATATTTCAATAATTCCTCTTCCGAAAGATTATTTGTAACAATCTTTGTAACCTGAAATGTTCCTTTCGTAAGAGTTCCTGTTTTATCAAAAACAACCGTTCTAACACGAGAAAGCACTTCCAAGTAATTACTCCCCTTTAACAAAATACCACGCCTAGAAGCACCACCTATTCCCCCAAAAAAGCCAAGGGGAACAGAGATAACAAGAGCACATGGACAAGAAATTACAAGAAAGGTAAAAGCTCTCGTTAAACATGCTTGAAATGTTAAATTAGGGAATAGTAAAGGTGGTAATATAGCAAGTAATAAAGCACTTATTACAACAATAGGTGTGTAATAATGAGAAAACTTGGTAATAAAATTTTCTGTTTTCGTTTTACTACTACTAGCATTTTCTACTAAATCTAATATTTTAGACGCAGTTGATTCATGAAATATTTTCGTTACTTTGATTTTAATTAAACCATTTTGATTGACACTACCACTTAAAACAGTATCCTTTACTTTTACATGATACGGAACGGATTCACCTGTTAATCGAGAGGTATCTAAATAACTATCTCCTTCTTGTACAATACCATCTAAGGGAATCTTTTCTCCAGGTTTCACAAAAATGAGATCTCCTACTTTAATTGAATTAGGATCTACTTTTTCTAAATTGCCGTTTATTTCTATATTGGCATAATCCGGACGAATATCCATTAATGCAGAAATAGAACTACGACTTTTCCCTACTGCATAAGATTGAAATAACTCTCCTATTTGATATAAAAGCATAACCATAACACTTTCTAAATATTCACCTAAGAAAAGTGCACCTATGGTTGCGAAAGACATAAGAAAGTTTTCATCCAATAGTTTTCCTTGTAATAAATGTTTTACTGCTTTATAAAGAACATCATAGCCTACGATGATATAAGCAATCATATATATAATTGAAAGAAAAACATCATTATGAATCAGCAAAGTCATAATCAAGAAACAAGAGGAAGCAATTATACGATATAAATTAATTTTTAATTTCTGACTCATTTTTTTCCTCTTCTTGAAAAGTAACCGTACATACAGATAATTGCCCTGCATTTAATTTATTGACTCTTTTTTCTTTTCTTTCAAACCATATTGTATTGACAAATTCCCAAATAGAAAAAGTACCGATAATTGATAATATCTCACTCACATAATTTGTATATTGCAAAGTACGAATCATAAAAGAAATCGCTAATACAATAGAACCAACTACAAATAATTTGATTGCTTTTTTCGCATTATAATTTAACTCTACTTCCATATCATGTGTTTTCATTCCAAACTGATTCGTAATATTTTCCATCAATCTGACTTTTTCTTTTTCTTTAAAAGAATAGCCAGAAAATTCTAATACAATAGAAATATCATATGGAACATAATAAGCAATATCTTCTATATAAGATATTAATTCAGGACGTAGTACTTGCTTTTGTTCATCGTAAGATATATATATATCATCTATATTTGTAATATAAATAGGGATGATTGCCTTCTCATCTTTAATATAATGTTGATTCATATATAACTTTGAATCAAAATTTTCCTTTAAATACTGTTTTGTTTTATTTGTCATAATAATCTCCTATCCTGTATTTATTATACTATAAATCATAAAAATAAAACATGAAAATTTCATGTTTTACATAACTAATAAACAAAGTAAGACAATGACACCTAACACAATACGATACCACATAAATATTTTAAAATCATGAAATTTTAAGTATTTCAATAAAAATTTAATACAAATTAATCCTGATAAGAAAGCAATCAAAACACCTAGTACAAAGATTCCGATATTTGCTTGAATCAAAGACATAGTAGAATCTTTTAAAAACGTTAGTAATACCGCACCTGCTACAACTGGTGCTGATAGATAAAATGAGAATTTAGCAGCATCTTCACGATTCATTCCTCTAGCACGTGCTGCAGCAATGGTAGTTCCACTGCGAGAAAAACCCGGAATTAATGCGAAAACCTGCGCACAACCGATGACAAGAGCATCCAACCAAGTCATTTCTTCAAATCCTTTTTTCTGTTTAAAATAATAATCGCATAAATAAATAATAATTCCCATAAAAATAAGTGCCATAGCAATCAATAAAAAATTACCACGTAATGCATTTTCTACTGTCTCTTCCAATAAAATGCCAAAAATAGCAGCTGGAATGCACGCTAGTAAAATAAACCACATCATCTTACCATCTTTACTTTTTGGTTTTGAAATTCCCTTTATAAGTATATTTAAGAAATCTTTAAAGAAAAATAAAACAATCGCAAGTAATGTTCCTAAATGGAGTGCGATATCAAAAGCCATTGTAATCTCTGATCCCATTGCACTTCCAATTCCAAAAATATCACGAAAAATAATTAAATGAGCACTAGAAGAAATCGGTAAAAACTCTGCAATTCCTTGAATAACACCTAAAATAATTACTTGTAAATATAACATCATACCCTCTCCTCAAAATCGTAAACGAATACATTATACCACATTCTATTCAAATTTCTAATGATTATTGACACAAAAAAGAAAAAGGTGTCAACCTATCTTCTATTACTTTATATCACATTGATACTTATTTTCTGTCATCACCCTTAAAACATCTTGTTTAGACATATCTAATTCTAACATCTCTTCTTCATTTTCTAACATCGACACCATTTCATTATTCACTTGTTTTAAGCGCACCTTAACAATCAAATGATATGACATATCAGTCATTTCCGATGTAACAGTAACACCAGACTGAGCTTTCATTTTATTAGATTGAAATGCTAACATCGCCTTATAGCTCTCGAAACGATAACGATCTGTTCCTTTAGAAGATGTAGGTAATTGTGTATTATTTTCATATGTAAATGAAGATAATAAATTATTTTCAAAGGAAAACTGATATTGATCATAAATAGGAATAGAATCAGTATCTTGTCTTGTACATAATATTTTACTAGTACCAAAAACACCAAATGAACTTAAAAGAAAATAACCACCAATTCCAACAATTAATAAAAAAATAATCATTGGTAATAATAATTTATGTTCTCTTTTAGAAGTTTCCATAATATTAGAAGAATTATCTTCTAATATTGTTTTTAATTCATATGGCTCTATAATTTCTACATCTTTTTCATCATGATTATTTTGAAACATATCTATACCCCTTCTTATGATTCTACTGTTATTGTAACACGAACAAGAAAGAAGTACAACCTACGAAATTGTACTTCTCATATTTATTTTTCAAATTGAGAGTTATATAATTGTGCATAAAATCCATTTTTCTTTAACAATTCTTCATGATTACCTTGTTCTACAATATCACCATGATCCATAACTAAAATTAAATCAGCATTACGAATCGTTGATAATCTATGAGCAATGATAAAACTCGTTCTATTTTTCATCAGTTCATCCATTGCTTTTTGAATATATTCTTCTGTTCTTGTATCGACACTACTCGTCGCTTCATCTAATATTAAAATCTTAGGATCTGCAAGAATAACACGTGCAATGGTTAAAAGTTGCTTTTGACCTTGACTGATATTATTTCCTTCTTCATTAATCACCATATGATAACTTTCTGGAAGTGTTTTGATGAAATGATCTGCATGTGCTTCACGACAAGCTTTTTCTACATCTTCAAATGTCGCATCCATTTTCCCATATTTTACATTGTCTTCAATGGTTCCAGAGAATAACCATGTATCTTGTAATACCATTCCAAACATACGTCTTAAATCTTGACGTTTAAAGTCTTTAATATCATGGCCATCGATTTGAATGCTACCATGATTGACATCATAGAAACGCATTAATAGTTTTACCATAGTTGTTTTTCCAGCTCCTGTAGGACCAA
>CALVKP010000095.1 GCA_944332735.1 uncultured Bacilli bacterium
TTGTGCATATTCTAGTACACTCATCATAGATATCACCTCTTTCTAAATATTATTTCTCATCAACCATCCCTAACAATGTATCATAAACCGTATCTGGTACCTCTACTTCCAAATGACGATTTAATACTTTACTCTTCTTTGCTTTTAAAATTACTTCACGATCTAACTTTAAATAAGCACCATGTCCATTCATACGTCCATTCGTATCTACTTCTACATTCCCTTCAGGGGTTCTAACAACACGAATTAATTCTTTTTTTGGATATTTTTCTCTTGTAACAACACAAGTACGCATTGGTATTTTCTTCTGTTTCATGATACTATCCTTCTAAAATATTAATTCCTTCTTCTCTTGCTTGTTCATATGTTTTTACATCAATTTTAGAGAAGCGTGTTAAACGTGTTGCAAGACGAACATTTAAACCTTTCTTTCCAATTGCTAGAGAAAGATTCTCATTATCTACAATTACCATAGCTGTTTTCTTCTTTTCATCTGTAATACATACATGTAAATTACGAGCAGGACTTAGTGCATTTTCAATAAATTTCATATCGTCATGATCATAAGGAATAATATCGATCTTTTCCCCATTTAATTCATCAATAATACGACTAATACGACTACCATGTTCTCCAATACAAGCTCCTACTGGATCCACGTTAATAACCGTTGATTCCACAGCGACTTTACTTCTTACTCCAGCCTCGCGAGCTACACTATAAATTAGAATGGTTCCCTCATTAATTTCTGGGATTTCTAATTCAAATAGACGTTTTACAAATCCATAGTGTTTACGAGATAGTAAGATTAATGGTCCTTTTGAGTTATTATCTACTCTACTAATATATACTTTTAAGCTAGATCCCATTTGAATCTTTTCACCTGGAATAATTTCTGATTTAGGAAGAATTCCCTGTGTTCTACCTAAATTAATATAGTAGTTTCTAACATCTTCCATTTCTACAATTCCAGTAGCCATTTCCCCTTCTTTATCGGCCCATTCTTCCATGATATTATTTCTTTCTGCTTCACGAATTTTTTGTACAACAACTTGTTTTGCAGTTGCGGCAGCTACACGCCCAAAATCTCTTGGAGTCACTTCTTCTTCAATTGTTTCTCCAATTTCAATTCCTGGTACAATTTTTCTAGCTTCTTCTAATGTCAAATGAATACGTGGGTCATATTTAATTGGTTTTACCTCTTCTTCTTTATTTTCTTCATCTTCCTCTTCATCATCCATATGAGCTTGGTAATAAGCTTCTACTTCATCTTCGTTAATAATTCCAAATTCATCTGGATCATGAACAACTGTTTTATATGAAAATACTTTAATTTCTCCTGTTTCACGATCAATATCTACTCTCACATTAGAAAGTGAGTGATAATTCTTTTTATAAGCTGATGTAAGTGCTAACTCCATCGCATCATAAATTACATCTTCTTGAATTCCTTTTTCTTTTTCTAATACTTCAACTGCTTTTTTAAATTCTTTTATATCCATGTTATTCACACCCTTTCTCTTTAGAACATACATCTAAAATATAATTTTCTTCAATTGGATCTTCTTCATCTAAGATAGGATTAATTAATTTACTCACCTTCACACAATCATCGACATCAATAATTCCCTCTTTATCGATGACAACACGTAAAAAGTTCATTCCATCTTCTTTGACATATAAAACCTCATCTAAGATATAACCATTTTCTTCAATAACATCTTCAAATAATTTACGAATTTCTCCTATATTCATAATACCTCCACTAAATTGAAAGAGTGGGAACCTCCCACTCTTCGCTGTAATCACTGTAACCATTATACCATAAATTTATGAAATTTCATCTATTTTTATGATTTTATATCATTTTCCATACAAAAATTTGTTATAATATTACTAGAAAGTGGGTTAAAACATGAAGAAAATTGACAAAACAAGTTGGAAACGTGTTGGTAGTGGTCTACTTGCGATATTTGCATATTTCTTTTTTTCTTATATAGAAACACTCCCGTTTGTAATACTTGGGGTTGATGTAAATACGTTACCAAATCGTATTAAGATTCCATATCTATTAATCTATCAAGCATTATTACTAGCAATTATTATTTTTATTTTATGGGATCAATTAAAACACGATATCGAAGATATTAAAAAAAATCACAAAACTTATTTTAAAAAATACTTTAAATATTGGTTCTTATTATTAGGTCTTATGATGCTTTCTAACTATGTTATTTTAGGAATTATGAGTTTAGCTGGAAATAATACAATCTTACCTGAAAATGAAGAAATTATTCGTTCTAATTTCCAAATCGCACCCATTTATATGTATCTTACATCAGTCGTAATTGCTCCAACGATGGAAGAATTAGTATTTCGAAGAGGAATTAGAAACATATTTAAAAATAATATCTTATTTATCATTGTATCAGGACTTGTATTTGGAGGATTACACGTACTATTAAGTGGAATGTCTTCCCCATTAGAACTTCTATATATCATTCCATATAGTATTCCTGGATTCATCTTTGCATACATTTTAACAAAAACAGATAATGTTTTAGTAACAGCCGGAATTCATACATTTCATAATGGTATATTAATGAGTTTACAATTTTTAATGTTAATATTTATGTAAAAAAGAAAAGTGTCAAGTAACTTTTCTTTTTTGATTTCAATATTTATAAAATATGATAAAATGATTATGGTGATAAATATGCGTTCTAGTCGTAAGAAGAAAAAATCAATCATCAAAAAACTTGTGA
>CALVKP010000096.1 GCA_944332735.1 uncultured Bacilli bacterium
ATATCAATTTACTACCATCTAAAAAATATGTCAAATTATAGTGGGTAAAACGGACTATGATAAATCCAATTCCACCATGTTCTATAATCTTTTTTATATGCTTAATTTGATGGGTATGAATGTTTGCAAGCGGGAAATAACTTTTATTTCTTGTTTCTTTTGCTTCAAAATCAATGTATTTTCCTTTATATACACCATTATAATCTGTTGTTGATGGTGTTTTATAATAAGCTTCTTTAATAACCGCATCCATACGAGACTTAAAATCTACTTTTACAACCGTAATTGGAGTAGGTTTTTTATAAATGACCGCAATATTATGAATTAAATAATATTCATTTGTTACATTGATGTCATGTTCTAAACTCATCCCTCGGTTACCATGTAATATATAAGATTGTTTTACTTTTGTTCCGTTTGGATAATTCACAAGCATTCACCATCTCTATTATACTATAAAGTATTCAATTTTTCTACTAGATTTTCTTATCTTTCATACTTTGACAGATAAAAGAAATACGTGTTATAATGAATCTGTGAAATTTAGGTGATATCATGAAAATTAACCATGTCAATTTAGAAATATCAGCAGTTAGACGCAGTCAATATCCAACTGATAATAAGCCAGAATTTTTATTAGTAGGACGTTCTAATGTTGGAAAAAGTAGTTTTATCAATACATTAATTCATAGAAAAAACTATGCACGTACTTCATCCCAACCAGGAAAAACACAAACGATTAATTTTTATCTAGTAAACGATGAATTTTATTTAGTAGATGCTCCAGGTTATGGGTTCGCCAATGTTAGTAAACCAATGCGTAAGAAATTTGGATTGATGATGGAAGATTATTTAATTAATCGTCCTAATTTAAAAAATGTATTTATGTTAATTGATTTTCGTCATAAACCAACTAGTGATGATTTAATGATGTATCAATTTTTTTAATATTATGATATTCCAGTTACAATCGTAGCTACAAAAGTAGATAAAGTAGGAATTACTAATCGTCAAAAACAACGTAATTTAATTTTAGATCAATTAGATCTTGTTGTTGGTGATGATTTTGTCATGTTTTCTAGTGTTACAAAACTAGGAAAAGAAGAAATTTATGATCGAATTGAAAGAACTACAGAAATATAAGGAACAAAAGCATATTCTTACAATAGACTAATACTAGGTGATTGATTTGAAACTAGTATTGTTAGATAAAGAGAATATGCTTCTTTTTTTGAATTCTGTTCAACCCCATCAATTATCATTTGAACAAAAAGAAAAATTGGAATCTCAATTAAAATCATTGTTATTAAAACTAAAACATATTTATCATCTTTCTTTTTGTGGTTATTATACAATTTATGTATATCAAGATTCTTTATATGGAAACATTTTAAAAATACATCATGAAGATTTAGATGATTTTGATTATTTACAAGATGAAATAGAATTATGTTTCCATATTGAAAAAAATAGTAAAATATTATATCGAATTGAAGATCCGTGTGATGTCAGAAAAAAGTGGCATAAAAAAACAAAACTATATTATTACGATCATCAATTCTATTTTTATATGATAGAAAATATGTCACAATTAGAATTAGGCCAATTTCTAGAATTCACAGAACCTTGTTTTCAAAATACAGAAGAGATATTGAATTATGGAAAAGTCTTGGATAGTTGGTAGAATAAGAAAAGTATGTTATAATACCGAAAGAAAACGAGGGGATACTTATGAGAAAACCAGTTGTCGCATTACTTGGAAGACCAAATGTCGGAAAAAGTACGTTATTTAATCGTATAGTAGGGAAAAAAATTTCTATTATTGAAGATACACCAGGTGTTACTAGAGATCGTATCTACGGAAATGTCAAATTTAAAGATTATACATTTCATTTGATCGATACTGGAGGAATTGATTTAGCGGATGAACATTTTAATGATTCTATTAAAGTACAAGCAGAACTAGCACTTGACGAAGCAGATTTAATTTTATTTGTTGTCGATGGAAAAGAAGGTCTTACCGCCAATGATTATGCGGTAAGAGATATGTTATTAAAATCACAAAAACCTGTTATCGTTGTAATCAATAAAATGGATTCTAAATTAGCCAAAGAAAATATTTATGATTTTTATGAATTAGGCTTAGATACTTATATGCCAGTGAGTGGAGAACAAAACGAAGGAATTTATGATTTATTAGAAGAAATTACAAAAGATTTCCCTGAAATAGAAGAAGAATATGAAGATGGAATTGTTAAATTCTGTGTCATTGGAAGACCAAATGTTGGCAAAAGTAGTTTAGTAAATGCGATTGTAGGAGAAGAACGTGTCATTGTTTCAGATGTAGCGGGAACAACCAGAGATGCGATTGATACAAGATTTCGTTATCATGACCATGATTATGTTGTGATTGATACTGCTGGTATGAGAAAACGTGGAAAAGTATATGAAGCAGTTGAAAAATATAGTTTACTACGTTCTTTAAAAGCAATTGATCGAAGTGATGTATGTTTAATTGTAATCAATGCCGAAGAAGGTATTATAGAACATGATAAACATATTGCAGGTTACGCTTTAGATGCTGGAAAAGCCGTTGTATTAGTAGTCAATAAATGGGATACCATTGATGATAAAGATTCTAAAATGAAAGAATTTAAAGAATTATTAAAATACGAATTTCAATTTATGACATATGCTCCAATTGTATTCTTAAGTGCAAAAACAAAAAAAAGAATACATACATTAATGCCAGAAATTTTAAAAGTATATGAAAATAGTAGAAGAGAAATTAAAACAAGTGTATTAAACGATGTTATTCGCGATGCCTATGCACTTAATTTACCACCTAGCTATAAAGGAAAAAGATTAAAAATTTATTTTTCTAACCAAGCATCAACACAACCACCAACATTTAATATTCAAGTAAACAGTAAAGGATTAATCCATTTCTCTTATGAAAGATATTTAGAAAATAAATTACGTGAAGCATTTGATTTTGAAGGGACACCAATTATCCTACAATTTAAAAACAAAGGAGAACAATAAAACAATATTCTTTCTATTTATAAAAAAATGTGATAAAATGTAAACAGTAGGAGACTAGGTGATAGATATGAGAAATAATAAACATGTTAGCTATCAGTTACCGGGGGGGGGATTTAGTAAGTAATACCCTATATTTCTCATACTCTTTTTACAATTTAATTGATTATACAAAATTTAAAAAGTTGTTTTCATAGTGGAAGCAACTTTTTTGCGATGTGCAAATAAAGTAAAAATATGTAGTGTAAAACACCTAGAAAACCTATATAAAACAATATAAAATTGTGATAAGATGAAAGAAAGGTAAGGAGAAGTAAATATGAAAAGAAGTCATAAAGTAAAAGCACAACATTTCTTAATTGGTACAATATGTATCGCAGCATTTCTAATGTTAGGGATTGGATATGCCGTACTAAGTCAACAATTAGATATTAATGGAACAGCCCAGATCACATCTAATTGGAAGATATTATTTACAAGTGCTGAAGAAACGGAAATGACAAATGCAACAACAAAGAGGAAAGAAATATTAGACTTAACAACATTAACATTAGATGTACAATTAGATCAACCAGGAGCAAGTGCGACATATGATGTAGTCGTAGAAAATCAAGGAGACTTGGATGCGGTATTATCAAGCATTAACGGAGTAGATGAAAGTAATAGCAAGGATCCAAAGTCAATTAAAGTCAGTGTAGAAAATATCAAAGTAGGGGATTCATTACTTGCTGGAGACAAGAAAACATTCCAAGTAAAAGTATATTGGGATGCTAGTGTAGATTTCAGTGAAAGAAATATGATAAAAGAAATAGAAATCACACTTACATATGAACAAAGTGATGATGGAATCCCAGTTGGACCTATTCCCAGTGATGGAGTAGACATGGGAGGTCAGAATGTAGAGTTAGTTACCTCAGGAGATGGACTCTATGAAGATAATACAAGACCGGGAAGATATGTGTATAAAGGTGCAAACCCTGATAACTATATCCAATTTAATAATGAACTATGGAGAATTGTGGCGAAAGAAACGGATGGAACTTATAAGATTGTAAGAAATGAAGTGCTCTCAGAAAGAATTTCATTTGATAATAAAGGCTATAGAGATAGTGGGAGCAATGGTGCAGGTGGTACTTATTGTACAAACGGCAGTATGGGGTGTAATGCATGGGCAGCAAATACAAATTTAGTGGGAAGTCCAGTTGAATTTTCAAATACAGAATATACTGGAACTGTATTATTAGATTCGACTTTAAATCAATATTTGAATGGAGAATATTTGTCAGGCATTACAATCAATTCACAATATATTGTAAAGCATAATTGGGGAGTTGGTGCAACTTATACAGATGCAAGTAAAAATGATGATGGTGATGTGGATCTAAGCGAATTGGTTGCTGAAGAAAATGTATATCAATGGAATGGTAAAATTGCACTATTATCATCAAGTGATATTCAACTATCAGTTAGTAATGAGGAATTATGTGGGACTTTGAATCAATATACTACTAATTATGAGATATGTGCGGCTAATAGTTATTTAGCAAACCTTGAACAATGGTTACTTTTAATTTCTCCTGCTTTAGGTAGCACTAATAATATTCGTTGGGTTCGTATAGATGGTAAAGTTGGTAGTGATACAAATGCTGCAACTACCAATGTAAGAATTCGTCCTGCTCTCTATATTAGCGCTGATATTAAATTGAATGGTTTTGGAACTCAATCAAGTCCATATATTCTAGGATAGAAAGTTACATAGTAGCTTTCTTTTTTTTGAACTTCTTAAAAAGTATGACATATACTATCATAGAAAGAGGGTATTAGTTTGAAATTTACAGATAGTTTTTTTGATAAAGTGGAAAAGAAAACCAATGTAAAGAAAGATACCATTTTAGATCTTGCGAAAAAATTACAACAAAATGATTTAAAAAACGAAGGGACGTTACGTGAAGTGATTCAAGAATTAGGAAAAATGACTGGAAAAGAAGTGTCAAAAGAGAAAGAAGATAAGATTGTAAGTGCAGTGATGAATGATAAAGTACCAAAAGATATGAATCAGTTTTTTTAATTGTTAATTTGTGTCAATTAGGATGAAATAGCTGTTAAGATTTTTTGAAAATGTCACCTTTTAGATAAGATGATTAAGTAATAAAGTTAATCTTTATTGAAAAGAAAATTACAATTATGAAATTTAAAAAGCAAGGATCAAGATGAACTCAACTTCGT
>CALVKP010000097.1 GCA_944332735.1 uncultured Bacilli bacterium
TTATTATAACACGATTCTATTTATTAGGAAACCTGTTGAAATACAGTCTCAGAATTTTTATGTATTCCAGAAAAATAAGCATCAGGTACAGTTCCTTCAATTAATTTTATAATTAATGGATAATTTCCTTCTATTTTAATAGAAGAAGTAGAAAATGGTAGTAATAACATTTGTGAAATTTCAATATGCATATTTACTTCTAATAAAGCATTATTAATTCCATAATTTGTAATCTTTGTTTCTAAATTACTTCCTATTTCACCTGTCAAACGAAAACGGACAGGTATTTTTGGACCAAGATTCGATAAAAATACATTCTTAAAAGCTAGTCCCGTTGGTATATAAAAAACAACACCTTTTTTGAGTGCTTTTTTATCTATCATTGTATCATCAAATACATCTTGATAATATGTCAATTGTTCTACTTTTCCTTGTTCTACTAACTTAAAATCGTGACTTACTTTTTTTGTTACTCTTCCTAATAATTCATTTACAACAGCACTATTTAAATCAAAAGAAGTGATATTCCCATTACTATCTTTATGTAATACATATAAATTATCAACATTCATGTCAGCACGTACTTCTTTACTCAATGATTGATTTAAAATTAAATTAGAAATTTTTTTCATTTCAGTTCTCGCATATTTTTCTAAAAATGGTGATAAGACATGGTTCATCATATAAAGGCTAAAGAATACGATTATGACTAATAAAATAAGTAAAAGGATTATAATGTTTTTTTTACTTCTTTTTTTGTTTTTATCAAAGATAATATATTTCTTTCTTAGATTCATTCTCTTTGCCATAGTCTCACCTATTCTAATCTATTCTAATGTATAAAAGATATGAATTAGGAAATAATAGAAAGGGTGATAAAAATGGATTTTAATATTAAAGTATCAACACAACCAATTGTCTGTTATGAGACTGATACAATTGAATATGTTGCGAAACAAATGAGACAATATGAAATTGGCTTTTTACCTGTAGCAAATAAGGATAAACAAATTGTTGGTGTGATTACTGATCGTGATATTGTGATTCGTGCTTTAGCAAACAACGAAAAGAAAAACTGTCAAATCAAAGACTATATGACAAAACATGTTTGTTCGATTGAAAAAACTAAAAAAGTAAAAGATGCGATTCAGATGATGAAAAAAGAAAAAGTGATTCGTTTACTCGTGAGTGATCAAAAAAAATTAGTTGGAATCGTATCTTTGTTTGATTTAATGAAAGATGAAGAAGCAAATACTATTTTTGAAGCTTTAAAAAGTATGAAGAAAAAAGAAACAATCGTTCAAATGGATTCTAAAATTGATGATTTCTATTTATAAAAAATAATCCCACGATAATGGGATTATTTTACTTTTCGATAACGATATTGATATTTAGTTTCTAAAATGACATTAGAAGCTTTACTCATTTCTTCTAGTGTTTTTCCTGTTTCTTTTTCGAAATCTTTTCTCTGCATATAATGATTTAAATGCAATACTGATGTAATACGATATTTAATACGATATCTAGAATTTACATTGATTCTTTCTTCACGATAAGATCGATTAGAATTATCTAGAGATGATTCATCTTCATAAGCACTCCATGTTGTATATTCCATTGTATCATCATCACGATATGGATAGTTTTCACTTGGTTCAGAATCAAATCCACCATAATCTCTTTCAATTCCATTATAATAACGATATAAATCATCTGTATAAGAATAAACAGGAACTACTTTACTTGTATCTTGTTTATATCCTTTTCCTGGACTTTCTGGATAATATTTACCACTTTTCCAATATACTTTTTTACCATCTACTTCTTTATACCAACGATATCCATCTGCTTCATCAATCACACGATAATCTTTTTCATCTGGATAGTTTGGAGACCAATCAGATGGCTCAGAAGAAATTCTAGAATATTCATCTTTATATGCATAACCTGGTACAGGTTCATTAGAATATTCAGAATAATTATTATTTGGATATTTATAGAATAACCATTGCTTATCACGATAAGAATATGTATTTTTACGGTCTTGTTCAATTGTAATTAATTTACCTGGACTTGGAACTTCAGGTAAATAATCTTCATCTTTTGGTAAATAAATATCTAATTTTTTATCCTTTGTTTTCTCTACTTCACTTTCTTCTAACCAATCAGAATATTCAGTATAATAGTCAGCAAATGTATAATAATTAAATGTTGTTTTTACATCAACATAATCACCATCTTGTGGTTCTTCATCTGTCCATTCACCATATTCTTTATAACGTTCATCTGTTGTACAATAATTACAATTTGTTAAATCTGTTACTTTGATATATTTACCTTTTACTTTCGTAATTGTTACAGTTCCTTTACATAACTCTTCTTTTAAAGTAATATCATCACGATTTAATTTCCCACTCTGTTTTATTTCACTTGCCGAAACAACGACTTTATCACCATTCATTTTTGGTAATTTTTCTTCATCTTCTGCAATTTTAAAAGCTGCTTCTGCAAACAAATTTTCAATCGAAGTACATTTATCATTCTTACTCTTTTTATATAGAAAAACAATTATAAATATAACAATTAATACAACAAGTGCGATAATTGAAATTTTACGAGCTAATTTTACAGGATCTACTGGTTGTTTTAAAATTGGTTGCCCTTGTGCATCTAAATAACCTTCTTGTTTCATTATGACACCTCTCAACTATTAAAATCATAGCATATTTCTCACAAAAAAGAAAGAAATTATAAAATATATCTATAATTTCTAACTGTAAAGAAAATGATTCTTTCTTTCTACCCTATCATTTTATTTTCTATCTTGCTTGCTACTAGATGGAATCGTAATCTTATTCTCAACAGGGACTTCTACCACATTATCTTTTAAAGATTCAGGATGATATTGTAATAAATTTTGCTTTTTTAAAGCTTGATAAATAGAAGGTGCACCAATAAAACAAAATAACCCTACCCATATACTATCTTTGATATTTGTATTATAAAACGATATAGAAAACGGTATGCCAATCAAAAAAGAAAATATTAAGTTTAAAATCCATATTTGCCAGCATTTATTAATAAATGGTAATTTTTTAAACTTTTGTAACAATGTCATAATAACAACTGATAAAATAAGACTAATCATGAGACAATTTACAAAATTACTTGGTAATACATTCTCCATACATCCACATCCTTTTATCTTATCATATGAAATTCCTATTTCTTTTTGTATTGAATTTAACTAATTTAGAATATATTTTAATAGGAGTTGATTTTCTTGAAAAAAGTATTATGTTTGTTTGCTTTCTTATTACTGATAACAGGATGTAATAAACAAGAAAATAAAGTAAAAACCATTGTACAAAAAAACAATCAAATGAAAATCGCAATTAATTATCCAATTACCAAAGAAAAACGTTTAGATCAAAAAATCCAAAAAGATGTGAAAATGAGATATCAAAATTTTTTAGAACAACAAAAAGAATTTGTAGCAATCGCAAAAGATGCTGAATTTAATATTGATTATACATATGACATAATTGATCAAAGATATATGATGGTTGTATTAAAAACTTTTTCAAATTCTAACTTGTTATCTAGCCCCATGAATGATTTAGATACTTATGTTTTTGATAAAAAGAAAAATAAATTTTTAACTTTATCAGATGTCATCTCTCCTACTGAAAATAAAAAAGTAATATCGATGATTTTAAATAAGCTAAAAAAACAATACCCAGATTGTTTATTAATCGATCGTGTTAAAAAATTATTAAATCAGTTTACAAAAATTCATTTTACTTTTGATGAAGAACAATTTTATTTTTATTTTGAACCATATGAGATTAGTGCTGGTTATTTTGATATTATGATGATTTCTATTCCAATTGAAAATTTAGGATTAACGATTGATATTAATGAAGGAAAAGTAGAAAAAGAATGGAAAAAAATAGAAACAACAACGAGAGTGATTGATCCAAATCAAAAAAGTGTAGCACTTACTTTTGATGATGGTCCTAGTGTTTATACAAATGAACTTTTAAATATATTAAAGAAATACGATGCAAGTGGAACTTTTTTTGTAATTGGTAATAAAGTAGAAATATATAGTGACACTATGCGTCGTATGGTTCAAGAAGGAAATGAAATTGGAAATCATTCTTATAATCATAAGTGGCTCACAAAAGTAAGTGAACAAGAATTTTTAGATCAAATCAATCAAACACAACAAGTTATAAAAAAAGTAACTGGTTTTACTCCTCGTCTATTGCGTCCTACCTATGGAGCAATGAATCAATCTTTAAGAAAACGTTCTGAGTTAAAAATTGTCATGTGGGATGTTGATACCAGAGATTGGGAAAGTCATGATATTGATCATATTTTAAAAAAAACAATTCAAAATACAAAAGATGGTAGTATTATTTTAATGCACGATACAAAAAAACAAACCATTACGATTTTAGAAAGACTATTAAAAGAACTAAAACAAGACGATTATCAATTTGTAACAGTGAGTGAATTAGACAAAATAAAACAACTACAAAAATATGAAAAATAGTAGTAATATCGATACAATTAAGCTTTTAGATATGCAAGAATTTGCTTCTATCTGTTATTTAATTACAACAGCCATTGCAATTTATTTAACGCATTATCGAAAACAAATCATACGTCATCAAAAAACTTATCTAAAAGTAGAAGAAGCAAAAAAATTAAATATATTCAATCATATTGTTATTTTAATTTTAACAGGTATATTTCTATATATAAACCAAATCAATTTACAGCACACAAAAGAAAACAATGAAGATATAACCTTGTTATCACTACAAAATTTCGCATCCATGTTAACAACGATTGGGGCAATCATTGTATTATATGTTGTTATCCAAGATCCTATCGATTATCCTAGTAGTAATGAAAATTCAGAAATATAAAAGAAGACTTTGATAGTCTTCCTTTAAAATAAACTAAGTTGACTAGATTCATCCATATTATCTAGCATTCCCATCATTCT
>CALVKP010000098.1 GCA_944332735.1 uncultured Bacilli bacterium
CATTGATTTAGGTACAGATTCAATCAAAGTTGTTGTTTGTGAACTTTACAAGAACAAGTTGAACTTACTTGCTGCATCTTCCGAAAAATCAGAGGGAATAAAAAAAGGGTTAATTACAGATGTTGAAAAGGCAAAGACATCTTTAAAAAATGCGATTTCTAATGTTGAATCTATGTTAGGTATCGCTTTAAAACAAGCAATTGTAAGTGTTCCAAGTTATTTTCTGGATTGTTCAATGGTAAAAGGAAATATTGAAATTCCTATGAATATCAATGAAGATAATGAAGCTTATGATGGAATTATTGATGGAAATGATGTTTCTCGTGTTATCTCTGAAGCAATGAGAAATTATGATTTTCGCGATCGTGAAATGGTTGCGGTTTTGCCGATTGATTTTTTAGTGAATCAAAAAGACTATGTAAGAGATCCAAAAGGGGTGCCTGGAAAAACATTGGGTACAAGAGCAATGATGGTAGCAACACCAAAGAAGAATGTCTATTCTGTTGTCCAATTACTTTCTAGTATAGGTATAGAAGTAGTAGATATTTCAATTAATGCGATTGGAGATGCATATGCGTTTAAAAACCGTGAAATGGATGCGACAGTGGGGGCAATTGTAAATATTGGCTCTGAGACGACTTCTGTATCTCTTTACAACAAAGGAATTATTGTGAAACACGCAATGTTACAATTAGGTGGTAAAAATATAGAAAATGATATTGCCTATATTTATAAATTAAAAAGTGATGATGCTAGAAGATTAAAAGAAAAGTTTGCTTTTGCACATAAGAACCATGCTAGTCAATACGAAGTAAAAGAAGTTGCAAATGTGTATGGTGAGATGGTAAAAGTAAATCAGTTTGAAATTTCTGAAATTGCTCAGTCGCGATTAGAAGAAATTTTAACGCTTGCCAAGAAAGAAATTCGTTCACTGACGAGTCGTAATATTGATTATGTAATTATTACTGGGGGAACGAGTAATATGGCAAATTTTAATTACATTGCAAAAGAAGTATTTGGTAATATCGCAAAAGTAGGAAACGTGAAATTAATCGGAATTCGAAATAATAAGTACTCTTCTGCAGTAGGAAATATCGCATATTTCGTAAGTAAATTGAAGTTAAAGGGAAAAGAATATACGATGGTTAGTTCAGATATGGAGGATGCTTTGATATCTGTAGAAAGTAAAGCAGGGTCATATGACTCTATGCTTGGAAAAGTATTTGGATTCTTTTTCAGCGAATAGGGAGGAAGAAAGTTTATGTTAAATGGATTAGAAATGGATCAATTAGCAAAAATAAAGGTAATTGGAGTCGGTGGAGGCGGAAATAACGCTGTAAATCGAATGATTGAATCAGGGGTACAAGGAGTAGACTTTATTGTTGCAAATACTGATTTACAAGTTTTAAATAATTCAAAATCACCGGTTAAGATTCAAATTGGTGCAGAGCTTACTAATGGACTTGGAGCTGGTGCGAATCCTCAAGTAGGAAAAGAGGCAGCATTAGAGACCAAAGCAGAAATTGAAGCTGCTTTAGAAGGTGCTGACATGGTTTTTATCACTTGTGGTATGGGTGGTGGAACTGGTACAGGTGCAGCACCAGTCATTGCTGAAATCGCTCAAAATTTAGGAGCATTAACGGTTGGTATTGTTACAAAACCATTCTCATTTGAAGGAAAGAAAAGAATGAGTCAAGCTTTAGCTGGATTAGAAGAGTTAAAGAAAAATGTTGATACATTAATTGTAATACCAAATGATCGTTTAAGAGAAATTATCGATAAACAAACACCATTATTAGACTCATTTAAAGAAGTTGATAATGTATTAAGACGTGGAGTACAATCAATTTCTGATTTAATTGCTGTTGCTGGATTAATTAACTTAGACTTTGCCGATGTGAAAGCAGTTATGCAAAATCGTGGCAATGCTTTAATTGGTATTGGTATGGGAGTTGGAGAAGATCGTGCTGCAGAAGCTGCTAGACAAGCAGTATCTAGTCCACTTCTAGAAACAAGTATAGATGGAGCAACTGATGCCATTATCAATGTAACAGGTGGATCTAACTTGACATTATTTGAAGTAGAAGAAGCAGCAGATGTAATTCGTGAAAGTGCTAATACAGATATTAATACAATTTTTGGAGCAGTTATTAATGAAAATTTAAATGATGAAATTATTGTAACAGTCATTGCAACAGGTTTTGAAGATGAAGATAAAGTAAAAGATGTAAAACATGCTTCTTTAGAAAAACAAGCACAAAAAGAAGATATTGCGTTTACACGTAGTGAATTAAAACGTGATTTAGATACAGATGATGATTCATCATCTAGCCCTGATATTGATATTCCTCCATTTTTAAGAAGAAGAGAATTTTAAAAGGACATTGTCCTTTTTTTGTAAAATAAAGTAAAATTTAGTTGCAAATAGTAAATAAAATATCCTTTTTGAAACGTTTTGTCAAAAAAGCTTGTAATCTTTTTAGAAACATGATATATTTTAGTTGTAGGAAGAAATTCCTACGGGGATTCTACCCTGAAAAGGGTGGAGTAGTTTTAATTTCTACGACGGGTGGGAAGCGTAACTTCCCATCTTTTTTGTTTAAATAATTCGACACAATTTCAACAAGTGATATGATATTTTATTCATGGTGATGCTATGAAAGTATATCTTGATCTTGTTTTTTTTATTAATTTTGGGTTTGATTTTCTTCTTCTATTAAGTGTTTCTTACCTTTTAAAAAGGGGTGCAACTATCTTTTCTTGTATGAAAGGTGCTTTGGTAGGTGCGTTATCTATTTTTTTTCTATTTTTACCATTAAATTCATTCACTTTGTTTTTATTAAAAATTGGGATAAGTATCATCATGACACTTACTACATTTCATTTTCAAAATAAACGTTATTTTATAAAAAATATAGTTTATTTATATTTAAATAGTATTGTCTTAGGTGGAGGACTCTATTTTTTAAATATACAATTTGCTACGAAACAAAAAGGACTTATTTTTTTTCACGATGGTATTTCTATGAATGTATGGCTTTTACTTATCTTATCTCCTATAATCCTTTATTTTTACATAAAACAGTTAAAACAATTAAAAATAAATTACGCATCTTATTATCAAGTGTCATTTATATGGAAAAAAAAGAAATATCAAATCACAGCTTTTTTAGATACAGGAAATCAAATACAAGATCCATATTTTAAACATCCAGTATTATTGATTAACCCTGATGTATTAAAAAACAAGATTCAATCACCAATTTATATTCCATATCATGCTGTAGGAAAATCTGGTATGCTTTCCTGTTTTCTGCTAGATAAAATTCATATTGAAGGGGTAGGTGATCGAAAGAAAGTTTTAGTTGGAATACTAGATGATAAAATCAGGATGGATGGAATAGAAATGATATTAGGAACAAAAGTATTGGAGGGTTAAATGTTAAAGAAAATTTGGAATTATTTAAAGCAATTATTATGGGATGAATATAATTTATTTTTTGTAGGAAGTAGTGATAAATTACCTGAACCATTATCTAGAGAAGAAGAAACAAAGTATGTGGAATTATCTATGCAGGGAAATAAAAAAGCTCGAGAAAAATTAATTGAGCATAATTTAAGATTAGTCGTATTTTTATCGAAAAAATATGAGAATACCGGAATTGATCTAGAAGATTTAGTCAGTATTGGAACAATTGGTTTAATTAAGGGAGTAAATACATATAAATTAGATAAGAATATTAAATTAGCAACCTATGCTTCTAGGTGTATTGATAATGAAATATTAATGTATTTAAGAAAAAATAAAAAAAGGAGAACAGAAATTAGTTTTGAAGATAGTTTAAGTTATGATGGAGAAGGAAATGAATTGCATTTAGAAGACGTATTAGGAACAGATGCTGATATTGTTACAAAAGGTTTAGAAGAGGAGACAGAAAAGAAATTATTATATCAAGAGATTGCTAAATTAAAAGGTAGAGATAAAGAAATTATGATATTACGATACGGTTTATTTGGACAGAAAGAAAAGACACAAAAAGAAGTGGCTATGATGTTAAATATTAGTCAATCATATATTTCTCGTATTGAAAAGAAAGTCATTAAAAGGCTAAAAGGAACGGTACAGTCGTAGTTGCCGTTTTTTTTTAAAATTGATATAATGAAACATAGTTAAAGTAGGTGTCAAGATGAGACGAAAAAAGAAAAAAAGTGTTGAGAAATTTACTTATGAGAAAACAAAAACAAGAGAGAAGTTTACAAAAATAGATTGGATTTATCTAAGTATCGTTGTAATTCTTTTTTCGATATTTGCCTTTTCTCATTTAGGAACAACAAAAATGGCAAATACTTATTGGAAACCAGATATGAGTGGAGATGCTGTTATATTAGATATTAAAGATGCTGAAATAGATGCTATTTATTATCTAGTAGGAGTTGGAAATGACCCTTATGGGAATGTAGCAGACTTAAAAGATGTTAATTTTGAAATAGAAGCATCTGCTGATCTAATTAACTGGAAACCAGTTTCTTTAATTAATGATATATCTATGTATAGTTGGACAGAAATACCAGTGTCTATTATTGGAAATCGTTATATACGGATTCGTGGTTATAATACTTCTGTTGTAATGAATGAAATTGGTTTTAAAATAGCTGGTAAACAAAAATTAGCTAAAGTAACATATGTGGATGGAACAAGTTTTACTTATACCGGAAAAGAATTGATTGATGAACAAGATCAAATATCATTAAATCCATCTTATTATGATTCAACTTATTTCGATGAAATATATCACGCAAGAACAGCTTATGAACAATTAAAAGGTTACCGAATTTATGAAAATACACATCCTGTTTTAGGTAAAGAAATAATATCGATAGGAATTTCTATATTTGGTATGAACCCATTTGGTTGGAGAGTAGCAGGTGTTA
Organism: uncultured Bacilli bacterium; assembly: GCA_944332735.1. GTDB lineage: Bacteria > Bacillota_I > Bacilli_A > RF39 > UBA660 > UMGS2016. Next base: position 4,933 of record CALVKP010000098.1, read on the forward strand.
TTTTTGGTATTTTAATGTTACCAATTTTATACGAAATTTTAAAACAAATATTTAAAAAACCATTGATTTGTTTTATTGGAACTTTTCTTTTTGCCTTTGATTTTATGCATTTTACACAGTCTAGAATCGCAACGATAGATACATATGCAGTTATCTTTACAATGTTAATTTATTATTTCATGTATCGTTATTATCAGACTAGTTTTTATGATACAGATTTAAAGAAAACATATAAACCATTATTATGGTGTGGGATTTTTGTTGGTGTCGGCTTCGCCTGCAAATGGAATGTAGCTTATGGTTTTATTGGAATTGCTGTTTTATTCTTTATGAATATGTATCGTCGCTTTAAAGAATATTTATATGCGAAAGAAAGCATCGAAGTAAAACATTCAAAAAATGAGATAGATCAACATGTATATGAAACTTTTATACCAAATTTAAAAAAGACAATTCTTCATTGTATTCTATATTTTATAATCATTCCATTATTCATTTATTATCTTTCATTCATATTCATTTATGATATTACGAATGTTGTTCAGTATACAAAAGATTTCATTCATTATAATATTAACATGTTTCAATATCATAACGATTTAGTAGCATCTCATCCATATCAATCAGCATGGTATGAATGGCCTTTTATCATTCGTCCTATTTGGTTTGCATGGAATCAATCTACTGTGCAATTAGGAGCTGTAAGTAGCATTGCCTCTTTTGGAAATCCGTTTGTTTGGTGGGGTGGATTGCTTGCTCTTATCATAACTTTTATATTTGCTATATGGAAAAAAGATAAAATCGCATGGTTTATAGTAATAGGATATCTTTCTGTTTATCTTCCTTGGGTCTATATTACTAGAATCACATTTATTTATCACTATTATCCAGCAGTTATTTTCTTAGTTTTAGCACTTTCTTATATTGCTAACAAACTATTAGAAAAATGGAAATGGAGTAAACAATGTATATTAATCTACACTTCATTATCATTTATTTGTTTCATATATTTTTATCCCGTTTTATCAGGTAATTGGACAACAAGGGAATATCTAAAACAATTACAGTGGTTTCCAACTTGGACATTTATGACAGACGATTAATGTCTGTCTTTTATTGTAGTTTTATTCATAAAATGATATACTTTTTATAGTATCATAGAGGAGTTAGCTAAAATGAGAAAAAATAAAAGAGCATTTACATTAATAGAATTAATTGGTGTCATAGCAGTACTTGCCATTATCTTGTTAGTAACTTTGCCAACTTTATCAAGAACATTACGTAATAATTCTAATCAGAAATATGCGAATGTATTAAAAGACATCTATTTAGTAGCAGAGCAATATACATTAACATTTAAAGAAGACTTCCCACAATTAGAAGAAGTGGGAGGTAGAGTAACCGTTACTATTAAAGAACTACAAGATAAAGGATATTTAGAACAACATCTAGAAAATCCT
>CALVKP010000099.1 GCA_944332735.1 uncultured Bacilli bacterium
TTAATATATGGTGTTTCTCCACAACCAGCACAGGCACCATGGAATGCGAATTTTGGTTTTTGAAACTGACTTGTTTTAATGGTAAATGGATTTACTTGTTTCTTTTCTGTTACATATTGTTCTAAATAATCATAAATTTCTTGTTCATGATCTTTATCTTGTGCTTGATAAGAACTTGGAATTAAAGCTTTACTCTGGCGAAGTCCTGGACAAGTGTTCATACAAAGACCACAACCGGTACATTGATTGATGTTAATAGCAATTGTAAAATACATATCATCCATTCCTGGACCAATTGCTTTTTTACATCTTTTTTGAATTAATTCTGGTGCTTTTTGATATTCTTCCAATGTTAATAAATATGGACGAATAACACCATGAGGACAGACAATACTGCATTGATTACACATGATACAGTTATTCATAATCCAACTTGGAACTGTTTCTGCCATTCCGGTATTTGTTTTTTCTACTCCTGGATGTAAAGTACCATCTTGATATGGAAGAAATGCCGAAGTTGGTAATTCATTTCCTTTTCTTCTACGAATTATATCGATTGTTGATAAATTTACTTGTTTATCTTCTTGTTCTATTAACATAGAAGTATCTAATTCATTTAATACTGCTATTGCATAATCAATTGCTTTATGATTTTTAGAAATTACTTCATTTCCCTTATTCGCAAATGTTTTTTCTACATATTCTTTTAGATAAGTATTTTCTTGTTCTTTATCAAATAATTTTAATGCATTTAAAATAACAGTAGCCATAATCATACTGATTTTATTTTGTAAGCCTACTTTTTGCGCTAATTCATAAGCATTTAGATAGTATACTTTTAAATGTTTTTTATGAATCATTGACTTGGTTTCTTTAGAAAGAAATGCTTGTAATTCTGATTCTGTTTTACTGGTATTAATGAGTACTGTTCCATTTTCTTCTAAGTCATCTAATAAATTAAATTCATTGAAATAGTAATCTTTTGTTACAACAATCATATCAGGACTTTCTACATAGTAAGTAGACCTGATTGGGTTATTACTAAAACGTAAATGAGAGGTAGTAACTCCTCCTGATTTTTTAGAATCATATTGGAAATAGCCTTGTACATATTGCTCTGTTTTATCTCCTACTAATTTCATAATGGTTTTAGCAGCACTGACCATTCCATCAGAACCATATCCATATATTTTCATTTCTTTGGCTGTTTTTATTTTATAAGTTAAATCTACTGGTAAGCTAAGATGGGTGATATCATCGATAATTCCAATTGTAAATGAATGGTCTAATCCTTCTTCTAAAGCATCGTATACTGCTTTTATTTGACGTGGTGTTGTATCTTTACTAGATAGACCATATCTTCCACCTACAATATGAATATTTTGGTTAGAGAGTGCTGCTTTCACATCTAAATATAATGGTTCCCCTTCACTACCTGCTTCTTTGGTACGATCTAAAACAGCAATTTTGGTAACTGTTTCTGGTAATACTGCTTTTAAATATTCTAATGAGAAAGGACGATATAAATGGACTTCAATGAAACCTATTTCATAACCTTCTTTACTTAAATCATCGATTGTTTCTTTAATGGTTTCACTTACACTTCCCATAGCAATGATAATAGAAGTTGCATGCTCACTTCCATAATAAGTAAATGGTTGATAATTGGTATGCATTTTTTGATTTACTAATTGCATACATTCATTTACAATATCAGGAATTCGTTCATAATAAGTATTTCTCACTTCTGTTGCTTGGAAGTAAATATCATCGTTTTGAGCCGTTCCTCTTGTTACTGGATTAGATGGAGTTAATGCTCTTGCACGAAATCTTTCAATCTCTTCCATATTGACCATACTTTTTATTTCATCATCTTCTAATACTTGAATTTTTTCTATTTCATGACTGGTGCGGAATCCATCAAAGAAGTGTAAAAATGGAATACTTGCTTTTAAGGTTGCAAGATGAGCAACCAATGCCATATCAGATGCTTGTTGTACAGATGAAGAAGCAAGATAGGCAAAACCTGTAGCTCTAGCAGCATAAATATCTTGATGATCTCCAAAGATACTTAAAGCATGGGTTGATAGACTACGTGCTGCAACATGCATTACAAATGGCCACATTTCACCAGCAATTTTATACATATTAGGAATCATTAAAAGAAGTCCTTGACTTGCTGTATAAGTACTTGTTAAACAACCTGATTGTAAAGATCCATGAACCATTCCTGCCGCTCCAGCTTCACTTTGCATTTCCACAACAGTAGGAACATCTCCAAAGATATTTTTTCTTTTTTGTTTTTTCCATTCGTCAATATGTTCTGCCATAGGACTAGATGGCGTAATCGGATAAATACCAGCAACTTCTGTAAAATAATAACTCATACGAGCACAAGCTTCATTACCATCTACTGTTATCTGTTTCATATCATCACTCTTTCTATATGAATTCACTACCTCTTATTATTTTATTATAACACGTATCACACTACGTAGTAAATGAACGAAATTACAATTTATATATCGATAAAAGACTAAAAGATAACCATTTCACATCTTTTAGTCCTTATTTAATTCATCTAATATTTTTTTTATTTTTATACGAATTCTCTGTAAAGCATTATCAATTGCTTTTTTATCTTTCTCTAAAATAGCTGATATTTCTTGATAAGAGAATTGATTCATGCGAAGTGTAAATACTTCATCTTCAAAATTAGTAAGTACTTGATGTACTTTTTCAATTAACTGTGCTTCTCTTTCTTTTGATATTAAAATCAATTCTGGATCTGTTGAATTATCTTTCAAAAAAATATCCATACCATACCCTTTATCTGGATTTGATATATCAATTGATAAAGATTCATTTAATATTTTATGTTTAAAGCGACGTTGATTCGATACAAGGGTTAGTATTTTTCTTTCTGTACAAGTTTTTGCAAACGTATAAAAACTATTTTCTTTATGATCATCGTAATATTTCATTGCTTGATTTAATCCTAACATACCTTCTTGAATTAAATCATTTAATTCTAATCCTGAATTTGATACATATGGAAATATTTTTTTCGCAAATGAAACAATCATTGGTTTATATTTTTTATATAAAATTTCTTCTGCATCTTCATTTTGTTCAGAAATATAAGAAAGTAATTCGTAATCGTTATAATCTCGATACTTCATAATCTCCCTACTTTCTTCTGGCAATTGCTTCATAAATAACAATTCCAGCAGCAACACTGGCATTTAAACTATTTACTTTTCCATTCATCGGAATACTGGCAATGAAATCGCAATTTTCTTTTACCAAACGTGCCATACCATTTCCTTCGTTTCCAATTACAATGGCTGTATTACCACAATAATCAATTTCTCGATAATTTGTTCCATCCATATCTGTTCCTACAATCCAGAATCCTTTTTCTTTTAGTTCTTTCATCGTTCCTACTAGATTTGTTACTTGCGCGATTTTAACATAATCAAGCGCTCCAACAGAGGTACGCATCACCGTACTATTTACATCAACGCTTCTATTTTTAGGAAGAATAATCCCATCCACTCCAGCAGCTTCACATGTTCTAATAATTGCACCTAAATTATGTGGATCTTCTAAATGATCTAAAATAATGAACAGTGCATTTTCCTTTTTAAGTAATTCCTCAAGTGGCGTATATTCATAATCAGGAATATCTAACATAATACCTTGGTGATTGCCTTTGGCAAGTTTATCTAATTCAAACTTATCAACAAATCTGATTGGAATATTTCTTTCTTGCAATTTTAAAATAATATTTTTATCTTGAAAATTTTTATAAATATAAGCTTTTCTAATTGGTTGATGATTTCTTAATGTTTCTATTGCGACATTTTTTCCGTAGATATACATAATGTACCTCCTAGTATCCAACTCATAATTTCTGCAATTCTTTTTTGATTGTTTGTCAGTTCTAAATAACCAATCAATGCTTCTAATCCTGTTGCTTGTTTATAAGTGATCATATCTGTATTTTTAGGACGATGAGCACTTTTATGATTTCTAGCACGCTTTACAAGATTGATTTCTTCTTCTGTTAATAACTGTTTATCAATCATCTGTTTTAAAAATTGACTTTGACCTTTCGCACTCACATATTTCACTGATTCTTTTTGTAATTTTTGAACTTTACTAATCCCTTGTTCTATCAAATATTTTCTCACATATACTTCATAAATACAATCACCCAAGTATGCAAGAACTAAAACATTCATTGAATTTACCATTTTATTCACCTATTTCTTTTAAATTCAAAAGATCTTCTAAATCTTTAGAACGATGTAATTGTTTTTTTAAAGCAATGATATCAGTTACCGAAGCAGTTGGGTATTCACAAATCCAATCAATTTCTTTTGGCCAATGCTCCCTAAAAAATTCGACATCTTCTTCTAACTTGCAACAACCATTTTTATATTCTTGGATGTGATATTGTTTTTTTAATGTTTCATAGTATTGTTTTGTTACTACCAAGTCAATATCATGCGTACTCTCTTTTAAATTGTGCAAAACTAAAGATGCTCCACTAATAATCACATATTGCGTAACATCTAAATCTAATTTTTTTAATTTACTGAGTATTTCTTTCTTTGTCAACATATCGATCTAATGTAATTCCTTTTATTTTTCCATCTTTCACATCTTGTAATATAAGTGCCATAACCCGATCATAATCAATCTCTCCCCCACGCATCATACATCCTCTTTTTTTACCAATCAAATCTAATACTGGAATTAAATCATCTTCATCTTCTATTGTTTCAATTCCATAACGTTCTTTTAATAAATGTGGATAGTAATGATAAAGTGATAATATAATATGAGAAATTACTTCATAAATTGGTAATACTTCTTCTTTAATCGCTGTAAGGCTTGCAAGATTAAGAGCAATTGTTTGGTCTGCAAACTTTGGCCATAACACTCCTGGAGAATCCAACAATTCAACTTCATCGTTCATACGAATCCAGTCTAATGTTTTTGTAACACCTGGTTTATTTCCTACATTGACTGCTTTCTTTCCGACAAAACGATTAATAAATGTACTTTTACCAACATTCGGGACTCCTACTACAAGGGCTCTGATCCTACGCTTTTTTAATCCCCTTTCCTCTCTTTTTTCACTCCATTTAGAAAGTAATTGATATGTTTTATTCATAATTTCTTTCATTGGTAATTGTCCTGTTAAATCTAAAAGAACAACTTGATATCCTAATGACTCATAATAAGATATCCATTTTTTAGTCACACTCATATCACATAAATCTGATTTTGTCATCATTAATAAACGTGGTTTCATAGATAAAATATCTTCCATATCTTGAATCTTAGATGAATATGGAATGCGTGCATCTATTAATTCATAGATAATATCAATCATACTCATATTTTCTTTAATCAGTCGTTTGGTTTTAGCCATGTGACCAGGGTACCAGTTGATGTTTGTCGAATTTTGTCGATTGTTATCGTTCATAATATTCACTCCTTATACACTTGTTTTTAATTTTAGTTCTACCATTAGCTCCTTCTAAAAATTGATTTTCTTTCTGAAATAAAGAATTTTTGCAATTTTCAAAAAAATCTATTAATCTTGTTTTTAAATCTGAATTTTGAATTTTGCTTCTGGCATCAGGTCCAATGTTTTTTATAAATACACTATATTTTTGGTGAATGAATTTACTACCTACATTCCCATGAAATATAATGATTATACTTTCACCTTTCCTTGTTATGGACATAAATTTTTTAAGTCTGTCCAAAGTATTATCATCATCAATGATAATTTGCTTATCTTTACCTAATAAAATGCTTAAGTTAGGATAAAGATAATCATCCTTTTTGAATTCAAACAATAATTCAATATCACTATTCTTCGAATATGCATCAAATTGAAAATCATCCCACATTGAAAATGTAACTATTTTTTGTAAACCAGCATCATTTATATACGCCTTTTTTATAGAAATAAATGGTACATAGCTATCATTATCTATTTCAATTGAAAGATTGCCATCTAATAATTTAAATTTCTTTTTCAATTTCTTGTCCTCCCACTTATTAGAATTAATCATTATTTTCATTATTAATTATCTATATAAATTTTTCAAAACATTAGTCAAACAATCATCTGCAGTTAAAGTGCTATTTTCTGAAAACCTAATTCTAACTAATTTACCATTTACTTTAAATATATAAGGATTTTTTGTTTTCATTATAAAATTCAATATTCTTTCCTCGTTTGGTTTTCTTCTATCAATTTTAATATCTTTAATATCGTCTACATCATTTAATGCGATATCTTCAAGTTTTACGTTTTTACGTCTTTCTAATTTGTCTTTTAATTCATTATAATTATCTTTTTTCATAATCTACCTTCTTTCTGTAATAACTTTACTACTTAGAAAGAAGTAATACAAATATGCTATCTTTATTTATTTTAAGTGTTCAAACTAGAACACTTTAAAAGTATAATTATATCATTTATTGTTATTGCTCATTATTTTCTTTTCCATATTTTTCTAATAATAAATCAAAATCCGATTTATATAATTTATCTTGCACTATTCTATATTTTTCAAATTCAGATTCTGCATGCATTTTAGCTAACTCTGCACTTATTTTTCCGTTATCTTTTAAAACTTCCCTATTCCATAAAACTAAAAATGCATTTAATCTTTCCTCCCAGTCACTCATTGTCATAGGAATATTTCTTAAGGCCATACTTTCTGCGAAATCCAAGTAACCAGATACTAATCTTTCAAGACTACTAATTTCTTTTTCACTCAAATAATTTTTTGCAATTGATACATCATATTTATGTATTTTACTATCAGGTGAGCCATCCCAAGATGTAAGTCCCATATTTTCTTTTGTATGATTTGCTCTATTGTAAATGACCTCAGCTGCTGTTTGACCAGAAATTGCATAATGCATTTTATTTTGTACTGATTGAAAAAATCTTTTTGTTGATTTAGCATTTTTGTCATAATCTAAACTAGTAGCATATATATCTGTAATTTTTTGATAAAATTTTCTTTCGCTTAGTCTAATTTCGCGAATTCTTTCTAATAATTGTTCAAAATATTGCTTTGTTAAAATTGAACCACTATTTTTCATTCGTTCGTCATCCATAGCAAAACCTTTTATAGTATACTCTTTGACTATTTGATTAGCCCATTTTCTAAATTGAATTGCTTTTTCATTATCTACTTTAAATCCAATTGCAATAATCATTTGAAGATTATAGTGTATTACATCCCTTGAAACATTTCTCTTTCCTTCGTTTTGAACTATTCGAAATTTTCGAATAGTTGAATCTTCACTAAGTTCGTTATCATTATATATTTTTTTAATGTGATAATTTATTGTATTTAACTCAACATCATATAAAACAGATAACATTTTTTGAGTTAACCATATATTTTCATCTTCATAACGCATTTCTATTGCTGTTTCATCATCACCTGTTGCAGCAATATATGTTAAGTATTCAGCAGCACTAGACCTAATTGTAACTTCATTTTTCTTTGTCATAAATTAATCTCCTTTCATTCATATTCTTATTTGATTTTTAAGACCCAATACAATGGAATTAAAATTAATATTTATTTGTTTTTAACTGTCGTAATCACTTTTATAATTCTTATCATAAAAATAGTAATATTTAAACTTTTTTTACCTAATTTTTGCTATTTTTATTAAATTTATATTAAAACGTGCAAGATATAAAAACGAGAAAAAACTTTATTTATAAGGATTTATGATTGCTCTTAATTAAATCGTAATCAACCATTGAATCGGATTATTGTTCATTTTCATCACTTCTTTCATAAATCTATTATATTATATCATGTTTTCACTCAAAGAAAAAAGTAGATACAAATCTACTCTATAAATTGTAATTTGTAATTATAATTCTATTAAACTATTTTCAAAATCTTTCACTTAATATTTTATATTTTTTGTATCTTTTGAAATCATATTCTGTTCTTCTTCTTCAAGTTATCTCTTTTGTAATTCTATTGCCTCTGAGTATTTTACATTTAATTCACCATCAGATTCTAAATTTCTCCAATCTTTATATTCTAAAACTTTTTGCAAATCACGGGCAACCCAATACTCGTTTCCATATTCATCAATATGTTTTATATTTTCAAAAGTTTTACTGGTATATTTATTAACAATTTCTTCCATTCTGCCCTCCTTTTTTTAAATATAATAAATAGGGGTTTACCCTACGGTATCAACTAAAAAAAATACCCCCATTTTTTAATAAAAATAGCCTTTTTTTGCCATTTTTTGCTGTTTTTTAGTTCTTTTTTAAAAAAACGTGCAAGATCTCGATGCTCGCAAACCCTTTATGTATAAGGCTTTTTCAAAGGGGTTAAATAAATTGGTATCAAGCAGTTAATCCTTCTTTTTTATTATTATTTGACATATAAATCACTTCCTCGCATAAAATCTATTTCATTATATCATACTTTTTAATCAAAAGAAAAAGTAGACATTAATCTACTCTATAAATTGTAATTTGTAATTATAATTCTATTAAACTATTTTCAAAATC
>CALVKP010000100.1 GCA_944332735.1 uncultured Bacilli bacterium
CAAGAATTATGGCAACAATTACTAGATGAGAATGAAGAAAACTTCTCTGTGATGGCGGATTCATTATTTTCTAACATGGAAATGTAGGTGTGAGTATGCACAAGAGTGTATTATTAGAAGAAGCCATCCAATATTTAAACTTAAAAGAAGATGCAATCATTGTTGACTGTACCCTAGGATATGGGGGTCATAGTAGTGAAATATTAAAAAGAATACCAAAAGGACATCTATATGCTTTTGATCAGGATGAAGAAGCAATTACTAGTGCTAGCAAACGTCTTTCTAATATCTCATCGAATTTTACAATTATCAAAAGTAATTTTGTTCATTTGAAAGAAAAGTTACAAGAATTAGGAATTCATAAAGTAGATGGAATATTATTTGATTTAGGTGTTTCTAGTCCTCAATTAGATGAAGATGAAAGAGGATTTAGCTTTCATAAGGATGCAAGACTAGATATGCGTATGGATCAAACACAAAAAAAAGATGCATACCAAGTTATTAATACCTATTCATATGAACAATTAGTTCATATTATGAAAACTTATGGAGAAGAAAAATTCGCGCCGAGTATTGCTAAAAAAATCATAGAGAAAAGACAAGAAAAAGAAATTGTTACAACATTAGAACTTGTTGAAATTATTAAAAATAGTGTTCCTGAAAAGTATCGTCGTGAACATCATCCAGCAAGAAAAGTATTTCAAGCAATTCGGATTGAAGTAAATGATGAATTAAATGTCTTTGAAAAAGCATTAAAAGATGCATTAGAATTAATAGATGTAAATGGTAGGGTTTGTGTGATTACGTTCCATTCGTTGGAAGATATCATTTGTAAAAGAATGATGAAAGAAGTTAGTACAGTACCAAATGAACTAAAAAACCTTCCAGTGATTCCGGATAACTTAAAACCAAATTATCAAATGATTAAAACAATCCATCCAAGTAAAGAAGAATTAGAAGAAAATAGAAGAGCTCGTAGTGCAAAATTAAGAGTTATAGAAAAAGTAAAAGAATAGAGGGATATTGTGAAGAAGAGAAAGAAAAAAACACGTATTACAAAAGGAGAAAAAATATTATACAGTAGTGCGGTATTTGCTGCTTTTTTCACAGTTGTCTTACAAATATTTTGTGGTACGAATATCGGAAATTTAAAGATGGAAGTAGAAAAAGTGAAATATGAAATTACAGATCAAGAGAAGAAAAATGAAAGCTTAAATATGAAAGTAAGTGAATTAACTTCTTTTGATAAAGTAAAAGATATTGTAGCTGATATGGGATTAGAGTATAATAACGATAATATCATTATTATTAACCAAAACTGAGGTGATGAATGTGGTACAGAAAGGCCGAGATATGAAACAATGGAAATTTCCTAAATTTATATTTTTGGGCTTTGCTGGCCTCATTTTTTTGTTATATATACAGTTTGCTTATTTATCACTTTCACCAACCGTATATGGCATTAATATGGATGAATTTGCCAAACAGAGAAATACAGTAACAAGAACATTGTATGCCAGTAGAGGAACGATTTATGATAAAGATGGTAATACATTAGCGCTCAATGTATCTTCTTATACCGTGATCGCATACTTAGATGAAAGTAGAAGTGAAAATGCATCAACACCAAAACATGTTGTAGATAAACAAATGACAGCTGAAAAATTAGCGCCTGTATTAAATATGACAACAGAATATTTACTAAGATTATTAAATACAAAAGCATATCAAGTAGAATTAGGACCGGGAGGAAGAGGAATTAGTGAATTAAAAAAAGAAGAAATAGAGAGTTTAGGACTTCCTGGAATTGATTTTATAGAAAGTTATAAACGTTATTATCCGAATGGAGATTTCGCATCTTATGTCATTGGTTATGCCAAACAAAATGATATAGAAGAGACAGTAAACGGTAAAACTGTAACAAGTTCTGTCATTCAAGGAGAATTAGGAATAGAAGCAAAATACGATGATTTATTAAGAGGAACAAATGGTAGTTTAACATATCAACAAGATCGTAGTGGATATAAAATACCAGATACGAAAGAAACAAGAATAGATGCTGAAAATGGGAAAGATATTTATTTAACATTGGATGCGAATATTCAGAGATTTACAGAAGCAGCTGTCAAAGAAGTAGAAGAAAATTACCACCCTGAATGGATGATGATTCATGTCATGGATGCGAAAACAGGTAAAATACTAGCTACGAGTGGAGTTCCATCCTTTGATCCAAATAAAAGAAATATTACGAGTTATGAAAATCCTCTTACTTCTTATGTATATGAACCAGGTTCAACAATGAAAACATATACCTATATGTGTGCATTAGAAAAGGGAACCTATGATGGAAGTGCTACATATCATTCAGGAAGTATTGAAATTGGGGATTATACAATTACAGACTGGAATAAAAAAGGTTGGGGAGATATTACCTTTGATAAAGGGTATGAATATTCTAGTAACGTTGGTGTTAGTAATATGATTAATCGTTTTATAGATAAAGGAGATCTAAGAGATTGTCTTTCTAAATATGGATTTGGTAAAGTAACAGGAATAGAACTTCCAAGAGAACAAACTGGTAGTATCCGTTTTAATTATCCAGTTGAAGTAGCTACTGCTTCCTTTGGACAAGGAATTACCACTACTGCAGTACAACATTTACAAGCCATGTCATTGATTTCTAATAATGGAAAAATGTTAACACCTCAAATCATTGAAAAAATTGTAGATAAAGATCATAATCAAGTTACTTATAAGTGGAAAAAGAAGGAAAGTAAACAAATAATCAAACAATCAACAGTTGATAAAATGAAAGAACTCATGTATAACACAATCTCTAATCATGATGCAGGAACTACAGGTACAGCTTATTATATTGAAGGCTTTGATGTAATCGGAAAAACTGGTACTGCACAGATTTATGATGAAAAAACAGGTAACTATGCAGAAGGAAAAAACAGTTATATCTTCTCATTCTCAGGCATGTTTCCAAAAGACGATCCTGATGTAGTAATCTATGCTGCTATGAAAAAACCACTATGGGGAGAAGCCAGTGGTATGAGTAAAGCAACTGTAGAACTGATGAAAAGAATCGCAAAATATCGTAACACATTCGGAGAAAAAGAAACAGAAGAAACGGCAAATAACATTATTACAATACCATCTTTTTCTAGTAAAAATATAAATGATGTAAAAAATTACTTAAATACTTATGGTATTACACCAACTATTATTGGTACAGGAAATAAAGTAATAGATCAATACCCAAAAAAGGGTGCCGAGGTATTAAAACAAGATCATGTTGTTTTAATTACCAATTCAGAATTTACGATGCCTGACTTTACTGGTTGGTCATATAGTGATGTAAAATCAGTCATGGAACTTTTAAACATTAAAGTAACAAGTGAAGGATATGGATATGTAAAAGAACAATCCATTCAACCAAATAAAGTAATTCATGAGAATGACACATTACATATTAAATTACAAGATAAATATAACATAAAAGAAGAAGAACAAGAAAAAACACAGACTGAAGATGAAATGCACCCATTAGAGTAGATACAATAAAAAAACAAATTTAATCATTATGATATAATACACTTCCGAAAGGAGGTGTATTTATTATGGCCAAAAAAGGTCAAAAATTCAGAAAATTTACA
>CALVKP010000101.1 GCA_944332735.1 uncultured Bacilli bacterium
CAAATCTTTAGTATAATAAAAAGCAGGTGATGTTTATGATGGATAAAATCATTGAATTATTAAAGCAGTCAACCGGAACATTTCCATTACTGTTATTACATCATTATAAAGATTTAAAGCTAACTGACTCAGAGTTTGTCTTACTAATTGAGTTATTAAATACAGATTTAGAATTTAATCCTAAAAAGATGAGTCAAGATTTAAAAATGGATTTAAATGATGTGTTAGAAGAAATGAATGGTTTAGTCGACAAAGGTATTTTAAAAATTGAAGTGCGTAAAGTAAGAAATTTAAGATCTGAATATATTAATTTAGATGATCTTTATGAGAAATTAGCGTTCTTTATTGTCAATGAAGATGAGACCAGTGATAGTGAAAATATTTTTGATATTTTTGAAAGAGAATTTGGTCGTACCTTATCGCCAATGGAATATGAGATTATTCAAAGTTGGTGTGGAGGAGAATTCAGTCAGGAATTAATTGTTTTAGCACTCAAAGAGGCTACTTATAATGGTGCAAATAATCTGAGATATATTGATAAGATTTTATATGAATGGAAGAAAAAAGGAATTAAAACAAAAGAGGATGTAGAAAAACAAAAAAGTGAATTTCACAAAAAGAAAGAATTACAAACAAAAGAATTGTTTGATTATGATTGGTTAAATGAACGAGAAGATACAAATAATTAGTAACTATTTAGATGAATTATATCCAAATCCTCGCTGTGAATTAAATTATACAAAAGATTATGAATTATTATTAGCAGTTATGTTAAGTGCACAAACAACAGATAAAAGAGTCAATCAAGTAACACATATTTTATTTACAGAATATCCTACTTTACAAGCATTAGAACAAGCTGATATAAAAAAGATAAAACAAATTATTAAACCCATTGGTACATATACAAAAAAAGCACAGAATATACATGAAATCGCAACACATTTACTAAAAGAACAAAATGGAATTGTACCCAATGATCGCGAGTATTTAGAAACGCTTCCGGGAGTAGGGAGAAAGACTACCAATGTAGTTTTAAGTAATTTATATGATGTGAATTGTATTGCTGTAGATACGCATGTTGCCCGTGTGAGTGTTCGTTTAGGTTTAGCACGAAAAAATGATGATGTGAGAATCATTGAAAATAAACTAACTAAGAAGTTTCCAAAAGAAAGTTTAGGACGACTTCATCATCAGCTTGTATTGTTTGGTAGATATCATTGTAAAGCTAGAAATCCTGAATGTGAAAATTGTAAGTTATATGATATTTGTAAATATAAAGACAAGAAAAAAGTATCTTAATGGATACTTTTTTATAATTTAAAATCATTGGTAATATCATCGTTCATATCTTTGCCATCAAAATAGTTTTTCACTTTATAATGAAATAAGAATGCTAAAATATTAGAAGGAAAAGAACGAACTAATTTATTATAAGTTGTTACAATGCTATTATAATATTCTCTACAAGCATATATTTCTGCTTCTGATTCATTTAAAGAAATTTCTATTTTTAAATAAGATTCACATGTTTTTAAAATATCATATTTTTCTTTGTATTGATGAAATTCATTAATTCCATCATACAGTTTACGATCTAAATCAAAATTAGATAATTTACGAGAACGTAATTTTACAATCTCGTCTAATACTTCTTCTTTCTCATCTAATTTCGCATTTGTTTTAATAATGTGAATTGATTTATTTAATAAATCAAAACGTTTTCTTAGTACTGAATCGATACTTGCTTCTGCTTCATTTAAGCGAATAAAACAGTTTTGGAATTTGTTATAATAGTTAATACAAATGATTAATATGCCACAAACAATGATACAAATTATAAGAAAAAACATAAATACGTTCATACTATCACCATACACATTATAACAAAAAACATCTCAATTTACTAGTATATTCTAATTTGGAATAAATTCTGGACTATAATTAATTTTCTCATAGAATTTAAAGTAATCAATATAAATGGTAAGAAGTAAATACCATTCTCCATTACTTGGATTACTAATAATAATATGATCACGACCAGCTTGTTCTATAATACCTGAAAATTTAAGGTCACGCCATTCATTAGAATCTGGGAATGTCATATAGACATCTACTTTTTTTCCTTTATTTAATCTTAAAATATTTTCAATATAAGATTGTTCCATTGGAAAATCTCCTGTCATGGTAGGAATCGTTTGTTGATTGGGAATATTTCCATTTCCAGTGAAGATTGGAGCTCCGGTAAAATTACCACTATTTGTTCCTGGAAAAAAACTGTTTTGATTCATATTTATTTCACCCTTTCTAATAAAGAATATGCGAAATTGTGTCAAATATGTAAAAAAGATGAATTCAAATGAATGGAGATATGATATAATGCTTATGTTGGGAAGGGGTTAAGTATGAAAGTAACAGTTGGTATTTCAGCACATCATGTTCATCTAACAAAAGAAGATTTAGAAATTCTTTTTGGAGAAGGATATGAGTTAACTGTCAATCGAAATATTAATCAACCTGGTCAATTTGCAAGTAATGAGTTTGTAACCATTCGTACTCCAAAAAGTGAAATTGCTCATATTCGTATTTTAGGACCAGTTCGTTCTTATACACAAGTAGAATTATCGAAAACAGATTATATCAAATTAGGATTAGATGCACCAATGAGAGAATCGGGAGATATAGAAAACAGTGCCAAGGTAACAATTATAGGACCAAAAGGAATGATAGAAAGAGAAGCTGGCATTATCGCAACACGTCATATTCATGTTCCAATTGAAGATGCCGAAAAATTAGGATTAGCAGGATATGATTATGTGAGTGTAAAAGTTCCTGGACCAAAAGGTGGTATTATGTACCATGTTTCGCTTCGTATTGCTCCTAATTCATATTATGAAATGCATATTGATACAGATGATGCGAATGCTTTTCAAATTAAAAATGGTGCAGAGTTAGAAATATATAAGGATATTCAAGAATGAAGAATTTAATTCAAATATGTGATCGCTGTAAAGCAATACAAAAAGAAGATATTGAATATATTAAAAAAACATACAGTGATTGTAGTATACAAGTAGGATGTTGTAATTTATGTGGAATTGGTCGTAGTAAACCATTTGTTATTTATAACCACATTCCTATCATTGCCGATACGTTTGAAGAAGTAATTAAAATATTAGAAGAAAGAAGGAAGTCATGATGACTTCCTTTATTTTACAAGACGTTTTTGTCAATATACGTAAATAAAAAGTAAAATTGCTATATTTTCTAATAAAATTATTCTATAATAAAGATAGAGGTGGCTTATGCAAGAAAGAGTATTAGAAATATTAAAAGAAGAAGAACGTGCTTATAGCATTGAAGAATTAGAAACAATATTAGGAATTCGTACTGCCGATGAATTAAAAGATTTATTAAGTGTATTAAGAGATCTTGAAAATTCTTTAAAAGTTTATCACACCAATAAAGGAAACTATATGTTATTTAATAATAGTCATTTAAGAGTAGGAAAATTAATTGGCAATAAAAAAGGATTTGGATTTGTAGATATTGAAGGGGATGAAGATGTTTTTATTCCACCTACTTGTATGAATGGAGCAATTCATGGTGATCAAGTTGTAGTTGAAATTACTTCTAAGAAAGGATTAGATTTAGAAGGAAGAATTGTGAAAGTCATCGATCGTAAATTGCACCAAATTGTCGGAGAGTTTTACTATAAAGGTGGTATAGGACATATTGATCCTGATGATAAAAAAATTAGTATTCATATTGATATCGAACAAAGTAAAACAATGGGGGCTATGAATGGTCATAAAGTACTTGTTCGTTTAATTGGCAAAGGAGAAAAAGGAAACTATAAGGGAGAAGTTATTAAGATATTAGGGCATAAAAATGATCCTGGTGTCGATATTTTGTCAATTGTTAGTAAATATGAAATCGAAGATA
>CALVKP010000102.1 GCA_944332735.1 uncultured Bacilli bacterium
CCGAAAAATCAATTTAAATATTTTGCTACATGTTCTATCTTTTTTACAGCGTTATGTATTATTAATTCAATGTATTATACCAATTATTTATCATTCGCATCGTTATCGTTATTACAGACATCCTTACAGATTGTTGATGTTGCTGATGCGGTTGTAGAGAATGTTATGGAGTTAAAAGATTTTTCTTATATATGGGCTCCACTTGCACTTTTCTTTTTAAATCATGCGTTGAAGAAGAAAGGTTATTATAAGAAAGTAGCTGAGGTTGAAGTCGGAAAGGTAAGAGCACTCAATACGATGGTATTTGGACTTGTTGTAGTTGGAGTATTTATTTCTACTTTAAATTCAGTAGATATTTCAAGACTTGGAAAACAATGGAATCGTGAATTTATTGTGATGCGTTTTGGAATTTATACTTATCAAATTAATGATGTGATATCTAGTTTAAAACCTCAAATTAGTCCATTGTTTGGATATGATGAAAAAGCACGTGAATTTAGAGAGTATTATGATAAAAGAAGTCAAGAGACTCATGCTGAAAATGAATATACAAATGTTTTTAAAGGAAAAAATTTACTTGTGATTCATGCTGAGAGTATACAAGAGTTTGTTATGGATTTAAAATTTAATGGGGAAGAGTTGACACCAAATTTAAATCGTATTGCAAGTGAAGGGTTATTTTTCTCTAACTTTTATGCTCAAGAAAGTGTGGGAACGAGTAGTGATACTGAGTTTACATTTAATACTGCACTTATGCCAGCAACGAGTGGAACTGTGTTTATTAGTTATTGGGATAGAGAGTATGTTACCATTCCTAAGTTATTAAAAGAGCAAGGATATTATGCATTTAGTATGCATGGAAATAAGGGTAGTATGTGGAATCGTGATACGGTTCATCCAAAGACTTTGGGATATGATAGATTTTATAGTTATAATGATTTTAAGATTGATGAAACAATAGGATTAGGATTATCTGATCGTTCATTCTTTAAACAAGTAGTTCCAAAAATTAAAAAGATTCAAGAGAAGAATAAAAATTTCTATGGAACATTAATTATGCTTTCTAACCATACACCATTTTCTGATATTGAACATTTACCAGATCCAATTGAAGTAGATTATAAGTATGAGAAGACAAATTCTGAGACAGGTGAAAAAGAAACGGTTTCTGCACCATATATGGAAGGGACAAAGTTAGGTAATTACTTTAAGTTTGTACATTATGCAGATAGTGCGATTGGACAGTTATTTGAAGATTTAGATGAAGCTGGTATTTTAGATAATACAGTGGTAGTAATTTATGGAGATCATGATGCGAAGTTAAAACAATCTGAGTTTGAATATTTCTATAATTATGATCCTTATACAGATAGTGTATTAGATGAAGATGATCCAAATTATCGTGAAGTTGATTTTTATGATTATGAATTAAATCGTAAGGTGCCACTTATTATTTGGACAAAGGATCATGAAAATGATGATAAGTATACGAAAGAGATTACAAAGATAATGGGTATGTATGATGTTCTTCCAACATTAGGAAATATGTTTGGATTTACGGATAAGTATGCATTAGGTCATGATATTTTCTCAACGGATGAAAATGTTGTTATTTTCCCTGATGGTAATTGGTTGACAGATAAGATGTATTATAATCATCAAAAAGGGGAAGGAAAAGTATTACACGATGGTGATACAGTAAGTATTGATTATATTGAAAAGTATAATCAAATGTCAGAGGAATTATTGAATGTAAGTGATTCTATTATTGTTTATGATTTAATTAAAAAACAAGATGAAGCAAAGAAGATTGTAGATGATTATAATAAATAGGAGGATTATATGGCAACTACTCGTGTGAAAAGAAGAAAGTTAAAAAAGAAGAGAATTATGATTGCAATGATTGTATTAATTTTAATCATTGCAGTTGCATCTTTTGGTGTTTATCAGTTATGCTTTCCTAAAAAGGAAGTAAAAACTGTAGTAACAGTAGCTGATAAGATTGCTGATGGATATGATTATACAATTACAGATGAAGCTACAAAATATTCAAAAGATTTATTTTCTAAATTAAAAAAAGAATTATCGAAAGATAGTGTTAATGAAGAAAATTATGCGAAATTGGAAACACAGTTGTTTATTAGTGAATTGTTTACATTATCTAATAAAGTAAATAGAAATGATGTTGGTGGTGTACAATTCATTTATAAAGATTATCAAGAATCATTTACGAAAGAAGCAATGGAAGAGTTATATCACTATGTAGAAAATAATATATATGGGGATCGTAAACAAGAACTTCCTGAGATAGTGAATGTTGATGTGATTAATGTGGAACAAAAAGAGTATGTGTTAAGTGATGAAGTAACAGATGAGAAAGCATATTATATTGATGTTACAATGAATTATGCGAAAGATCTTGGATATCAAAATTCTGCAACGATCGTATTAATTCATAATGGAAAACGCTTAGATGTTGTGAAAATGACTGAGAAATAGATGGAAGAATATTCTTTCATCTTTTTTATAAACAAAAGATGAAAAAAGAAAAGAAACATGATATAATGAGAAAGAGAATGAGAGGGAAGCTATGACAGAAAGAAAAAAGCAGTTATTGATGGCATTTTCAGTTTTATGTGTTTTTATTTTATTATGGATTTTTTTATTTTTTATGATGAAAAGTCCTACCAAAATAAATTATGATAAAGTGAGTCAATTGACGTTTGAAACACGTTTGAAACAGGTTTCAGATGATATAAATGGAGAAAAGCAAGATCAATATATCAAATATCAAATAGATGAAAATAGTGAGATATATGTAGATTATCAAGAAGGGAATATTTCAAGATTACTCCTAGTATTTGATCAAGAAAGTTATCAAGAAAATCATGCCAAGGCATTGTTACAGGAAGTAATTGATATATGTCTTCCCAAGTTAGAAAATAATGAAGAGGTTACAATGCAATTAATGGATTTTGCAGAAAAAGAAGAAGACTTAGTAGCCAATGATATTACCATGGATAATATTGAATTTTTATCACGTATCGATCGTGATAAAGAAAAAATAGTATTTTATATTTATTATTTAGATAATGAATAGAAGAGGGGATGGATGTTATGGATTTAGTTATTTTTATTGTTTTAGCACTTATTGTAGTTATTTTATTTAAGTCATTTGATAGTTTTGTTTATTTTTTCGCAATCATTGATATTTTACTTCGTATTTTAGATTTTTTAAAACAACTTTTAAATATTCCAGAATTGACAAATTTTTTAAATCAATATGTACCAACAAGTATTTTAAGTATGATTAATCATTATTCAACTGGAGTGTTTAATCAAATATTAACATGGGGATATTTGATTTGTTTTATTGTATTTGAAGTATATTTAGTAAAATATTTTATGAAAACGAAAAGAAGGAGATAATAATGAAAAAAGGGTTTACTTTAGTAGAATTATTAGCTACTATTACCATTTTAGGCATTATTGCTTTATTATTAGTACCAATTGTAACAAGTGTACTTTCTAGTTTTCGTGGGGATGCTTCTTTAAAACAAAAAGATTCCATTATTTCAGCTGCTAAGTTATGGGCAAGTGATCATCGGATGGAGTTACCTTCTGTGGATGGAGAATCTATTTGTGTGGAGGTATCGGAATTAAAACAAGGGTATTTAGAAGAAGATTTAAAAAATCCAGATACGAAACAATCTATTTCTAATGATGCTGGTGTACAGATTAAACGGAGTGGAGCTTCTTTTAAATATACATATTTAAGTCGTTGTAATTAAGAATGTATAAACATTCTTTTTTTATCAGATATTCTTCCAAACATTTGTTTGTTATGATATAATGAAATAGGTGATACTATGTATTCATATATAATGGGAATTGTAAAAGAGATAGAAGCAAGTTATATTGTTGTAGATAATCATGGAATTGGATATATGATTTATACTGCGAATCCATATCAGTTTCATGAGGAAGAAGAAATAAAAATTTATGTATATCAACAAATTAGGGAAGATGAGAATACATTATATGGTTTTAAAACGAAAGAAGAAAAAGATTTATTTTTACAGTTAATTCAAGTAAAAGGATTGGGATGTAAGATGGCACTACCGATGCTTGCAACTGGATCGATTGAAGGAATTAAGGATGCGATTGAAAGAGAGAATGTATTATATTTAAAGAAGTTTCCTAAGATTGGAGATAAAGTTGCTAGACAAATTATATTAGATTTAAAAGGGAAATTAGCTGCTTCTACGTCTGGTCAAAAAGATGTAGATCAGTTTGAGGAATTAGTGGAAGTGTTAAAAGGATTAGGATATAAACAACCAGATATTAAGCGTATTTTACCACAAATTGATAGTAGTTTAGAGTTAGAAGATCAAATTAAAGAAGCATTAAAACTTATGTTAAAATAGGAGGTGCTTATGGAAGAAGATAGAATTGTAACAGGTGAAAAATTAAAAGAAGATAATTTTGAGCAGAGTATTCGTCCTGATCGAATTGATGATTATGTTGGACAGGGAGAAGTAAAAGAAAATTTAGAGATTTTTATTAAAGCTGCCAAGATGCGTGAAGAACCATTAGATCATGTACTTTTATATGGACCTCCAGGACTTGGGAAGACGACGCTTTCTTATATTATTGCCAATGAACTTGGTAGTAATATTAAAACTGCATCTGGTCCATCGATTGAAAAGAGTGGAGATTTGGCGGCAATTCTTTCTACTTTGGAACCTGGTGATGTGTTATTTATTGATGAAATTCATCGTATGCCTCGTTTTATTGAAGAAATTTTATATCCAGCTATGGAAGATTTCACATTGGATATTATTGTAGGGGAAGGTTCTACGAGTCGTAATATTAAAATTAATTTACCACCATTTACTTTAGTTGGAGCAACAACAAGAGCTGGAGACCTTTCTGATCCATTACGTGATCGTTTTGGAATTATTTCTAAGTTAAATTATTATACAGTAGAAGAATTAACACAAATTGTAAAAAGAACAAGTCGTGTTCTTGAATGTAGTATTGATGAGGATGCTGCAGTAGAACTTGCAACTCGTAGTAGAGGAACACCTCGTATTGCGAATCGTCTTTTCCGTCGTGTTCGTGATTTCGCATTAGTTATGGGAAATGGAAATATTGATTTAGAAATTACAAAATATGCTTTGGATAAGTTAAAAGTAGATAGTTTAGGATTAGATAATACCGATTATAATTTATTAAAATCTATTATTGAAAAATTTAATGGTGGACCGGTTGGAATTGAAGCAATTGCTTCTTCGATTGGTGAAGAAAGAGGTACGATTGAAGATGTGTATGAACCTTATCTTTTACAAACAGGGCTATTAAAACGAACGAGTAGAGGAAGAATGGCAACAAGAAAAGCTTATGAACATTTAGAGATTCCTTATCCAGAAAAAGGTGAATAGATGAAAGTCATTGTAATATTAGGACCTACAGCAGTGGGAAAAACAAAATTAAGTGTGGAATTAGCTAAGAAGTTAAATGGAGAAGTTATTAATGCTGATAGCACACAAGTGTATCAAGGGTTAGATATTGCTACTGCTAAGGTAACAGAAGAAGAAAAAGAAGGAATTCCTCATCATTTATTTGATATTAAAAAGGTAACAGAAGATTATAGTGTTAGTGATTATCAGAAAGATGTAAGAATGGTCATTGATGATTGTATGAAACGTGGTAAGTTGCCTATTTTAGTAGGGGGAACTGGTCTATATGTGAAAGCTGCATTATATGATTATCAATTTGAACCTACTTCTTATAAAGGAGATTATCATCAATTTAGTAATGAAGCGTTATACCAACAATTATGTCAAATAAATCCAAATACAAAAATTCATTTCAATAATCGTAAGAGAATGGAAAGAGCGCTTGATTATTATCATGAAACGGGTCAAGTGTTAGAATTAAAAGAGAAGTCAGAAACATTGTTATATCCAACTATTTTTATCGGTTTAACATGTGAACGTCATATACTTTATGAACGTATTAATCATCGTGTTGATCAGATGATAGAAAATGGATTATTAGAAGAAGCTAAGAAGATATATGATTCTCACATTCGTACTAAGGCAATTTTAACACCAATTGGTTATAAGCAATTATTTCCTTATTTTGAAGGAAAAGAAAGTTTAGAACATTGTTTAGATCATATAAAAAAAGACAGTAGACATTATGCGAAAAGACAATATACCTTTTTTAAGCATCAATTACCAGTTCATTGGGTTGATGTCAATTTTGAACAGTTTGAGAAGACAGTACAAGAAGCATTTGATTATATTAACAGAAAGTAATTGACTTTCTGTTTTTTTTCTTAGATAATGATGGTGTAACAGGAAAGGAGTGTGATCAAATGGATATTTGTTACAAATGTAAAAGAGATTTGATCACAGTATGTGATTAAATCCAAAATAGGAGGATTTAAAATGAATATTTGGGATGAATTGTATGAAAGAGCAAAAGAAAAGTTAAATCCTAGAACTATATCACCTTTTATTGAAGCTGGAGGTGTTGCTGCTGCGATTCTAACAGATCAAGGAAATATTTATACAGGTGTTTGTATTGATACGGCTTCTACACTTGGAATGTGTGCAGAAAGAAATGCGATTGCGAATATGATTACCAATGGTGAAAGTCATATTACGAAACTTGTTTGTGTTATGAGAGATGGAAGTGTTGGAATGCCATGTGGAGCATGCCGAGAATATTTAATGCAGTTAGATGAGATGAGTAAAGATATTGAAATTTTAGATGATTTAGCTACGAAAAAAGTCGTAAGATTAGAAGAATTGGTACCAATGTGGTGGGGATATGAACGATTTAAGATTGGTTCTGATTAAACCTGAATTAAAAGATTATTGGTATGAGAAATAGCTATTAGAAGATTCTAAAACGATGGATTATAATGCAGGATATGATGTTACTTATTCTGGATATCATTATGATACAGGTTGTATTGATTTTCCAGAAAACAAGTGGGAAGCATCTTATCAAAAGAGAAAAATATCGAATTGCTTTTTTGCTTTTCTAAAAGATACGGTAAAGAATTGTTATGTCGGGTATGTGAATTATCAATATAATCCAAGTAATCAAAGATATGAATGTGATATTTTGATAGAAGGTAAATACCGCGGTTTAGGTTATTCTAAGGAAGGTTTATATTTGCTGTGTGATACAGCTAAAAATGGTATCAGTGCTTTATATGATGGCTTTGAGAAAAGTAGAGTAGGAGCAAGACAAGTATTTCAAGAAATAGGGTTTCAGATTGTTGAGACTTCTACTTGGAAGAAATTTGATGATATGGTAGAAGGGATTACCATTTGCTTAACAAAAGAACAATTTTATAAACAAAAAGAGAATTTGTGATAATTCTCTTTTTATATTCCTTCTCGATAAATATTTTGATCAAAGGTATGATGTAGTGGATCTTTTTGTAATAATTCTGTACCTGTAATTAAGAAGTAATGATCTAATAAAATATTTTGATGAGTATTGACAACGGGATCATCCCAAGTTAGATCAATGTGTTTCCATGCTCCGTTTACGTAGGCTAAATTCCATACATGTTCAGCATTCGATATTTTATAATTTGGTACTTCTAAACGATTTAAAAATAAAGCCATGGTATCAGAATATCCACCACATAATGCGATATGGTGTTTTAACGTTCCGTAAGCGGTATGTGTAAATTTTTTATTTTTGTAATCTTCATTATTTAAGTTTTCTGCTCCTACACTGTCATATACTGTATGATTAATGATATAGTCATGAGCAGCTTTTATTTTTTGTTCTAAAGTCATTTGATCGTTGATAATTTCTTGATAAATCGTATCCATTTCTTTTTCAATAAATGCAATTTGCTCTTGTGTATATGTTTTTTCTACTTCTACATGAATTTTTCCAAAATTATTAATATCAATGTATAAGTGATTAAAACTATTATATGGATGTACAAAGTTATTAAAATTAGATAGTTCTTCTGGATTTTCTGTTAATACTTTCGCATCATTAAAACAGTTTGTATAGCTTTCATCACAGAAGAATGTAAATTCATTCCATCCATTATTTAAAATTGTATAAACAATATTTAATAGATCTTGTTTGTTTTTTGGCTTAAAATCATTTGTTTCTTGTAAATAAGATATATCTAATGATTCTTTATACTGATTGGCAGCTTTTATGACGGTATCATTTTTATAAATGAAATTTTCCATAAAGAAACGAGCAATTGGTTTACTATATAAAAATACGCAAATTAAAAATACAAAAGCAATGACTGTATATAAAAATCGTTTCATTTGTTTCATATAATCACCTAGTCTTATTATATCAAAATAGGATAAAAAAAAGAAGTAATTTCTTACTCCATTTCATTAACCTTTTTTGTTAAACGTGATTTATTACGAGCAACATTGTTTGCTTTAATAGCACCTTTGCTTTTTGCTTTATCGATTGCTTTGATGGC
>CALVKP010000103.1 GCA_944332735.1 uncultured Bacilli bacterium
TGTTTTCAACCAATCCTAATCTAGTACATGCTCTTTTGATTTCTTTATATACTGATTTTCTTAACTGATTTTGATGTTTTCTCAAAACTACTACAGAACAGTTATTCTCGTTTAGACAGTTATAAACTATCTTTAAACTAATCATAGATGTTTTTGTCGAGCCACGACCACCATTATAGATTTGATGAGTTTTATGGCTATTAAATGTCCTATTAAATGATGGTGCTATCTGACTACTTATCTTCATCTACATCACTTGGTAAATCGTTTATAATTTCTATTCTATTTGAAGAAGTGGTATCTATCTCTTGTTTATCTTTATATCCACATTTATTTTTCATATAAAAGATAATTCTTGTATCATTCAAATACTTATTATTCAAGGCTTCATCTTCTAACATGTCATTTACTTTTTTAAAACTCTCGGAGTAATATTCTTTTTGTGCATAAAAAGTATCTTGGTTTATATCAGCATAAACAGCAAACCCTGCTACATTAGCAAGTCTGCCTTTACTATCACACCAATCAATATATTCTTTGACTTTATTTTCAAATTCTTTGCCACTCTTAAATGACCTTTTCTTTAATGCCACCTCCTTGTGTCTTTGGTTGCAGGGGTAGGAATTGCACCTACGACCACAGGCTAAAGAGACCTGTAAGCTACTACTGCTCCACCCTGCGATATAATGACATAATAAAAACCGCTTAATGCGGTTAAACTTAAAAAGCATTTCTGCTCCTGTTTTGTACTTTATAAGCACTGTACTAACTAAATAGCTGTTAATCTTTCCTAGATAGGTAGAATGCTAGGAACATTCTCACTAATATGGAGCTAAGCTACCTATACAATCAATCAGTCTTATATTTAATTAGTACACTACCTATAAAGATAGTGTTTAATTTTCCTCGTACGCAATACAACGTACACCAAAATATGCTATAGTGTTATTAATTAGCACCTTACCAATGATGTGCCAGTGAACAAAAACTACTTAAAATAGAAAGGAGTAGATTACACACCATCAGTAAGCTACCAATCGGTAGCCGAAAAAAGGGGCTGTCCTACGAGAAGACTAAGATAGAATCTATAATTATTCTATCTTAGCATATTTTACCTCTTGACCGGCGCATTAGGGGCGCATTTATGATCTTTTCTTATTTTTTTTATAATTTTATTTATTTGACTTTTTGTAAGCCCATATTTTAATTGTAAATTAGTATTAGACATGTGATAATAAACCTTATCAAAATAAATTCTTAAATTACGATTTTCTGATGGTATATTATTATAAATCTTGTCTAGCTTATCTTTACCTTCTTTATTGATTGCTCTCATTTCAGCTAATAATATATATACATCTTCCCTAGAGTGCGTTTTTCGACTACCTTGTACACTAACATCTGATACTGTGCTAGTTATCTTTTCGGCCTTTGTTTCTAACATTTCGATTTGTTCATCTGTCGCATTATTCATCTCATCTATGATCTTGTCAGCTTCTTTGATTTCTTTAATCATAGCCTACCCCCTATTTATATTTTCTTAATTTCAATAATCTTTTAACTTTGTTATTCCAATAACCTTTGTTACCTAATTCTTTAACTGCATAAATGTGTCTATTGTTTCTGATTATTTTGTATTTTTTCTTTTTCATTTGTTATCCTTTCTTTTATTTCTTGCAACTTGTTATAACATTTTAAACAGAGGTAATGTTCCTCTTTTCCATATTTATCATCTATTCCCTCTTTTAACCACATTTCATATTGAGCTAATATCCTAGTAGCATTACAAACATGTTCTATCTTAACTTCTTTTGCACCAGGTAGTGATACTGGTTTAATATATTTTCTAAGTCTATTTAGATAAAATGTAGCAAATAATTTATTAGTATTTTTAAAATATGCCCCTATATCATGGTCATTTAATAATTTAAAATATAACAAATCATCTTTATTAAACTCATGATGTAAAAATGCAAATATTGCTTTTAGTTCTACTTCTGTCATTTAATCACTCCTCCGGCATTTGATAAACTTTTCTTGCACTTATATTTTTACTAATAACATATTCTACTAATTTGCTTCTATCAAAATAAGTTTCACTTTTTAATAATTTTTGTATATCATCTAATACTTCAATAGCTCTTTCTTTTGATTCATATGTTCCTAAATCATTACCACATGCTTCAATAATCCACTCGTTTTTATTTAGATTATACACATCTATACAATTTACATTTAGTAACGTTTCTTTATCTTGAGTTCTTATCCACATTTATTTATCAGTCCTTTCTAATATTTCCAAAATTTCGATACCTATTTCATGCTCAATACTATCATTATCAAACAATAATAAATCGCTTTTTATGTAATCGGCAACTTCATTTATCACTTTGTCTCTTTGATTTAATTCTCTCTGCAATTTCTCTGCAAATTTCTCAGAGCTCTGTAGTTCTTTCTGCAGAGTTTCATTGTCTTTTTTTAACTGATTTTTTTCGGTGATTAATGCATGAATAGTATTAAATATAGCATCATACATGCTTCTACCCAACATACTACCTTCTACATCAGTCATATATTGAAATATTTCTTCTTCTGTATATCTTCCTATTTTCAACTCTTTTCTAGTCATCTTTTACCACCTTTTTTCATAATATTAAAACCTAATGTTTTTAAGTTAGGAACATTAACTAAACCTTTGTCTTCTTCATGACCACATCTATCACATATTTCATAAATGTGCTTATTTGGTCTAATAATATAATGAATATCTACTTTACCGCATTTTTCACAAACTAATATATCAGGTCCTAAAAACGTTTCATTTATTTTTATCATTTTGCCATCTCTCCAATTCTTGAGTTAAACTGTCTAATTGACTTCTACATAAGTTTCTGTCGCTTTTATAACCATTAGCTGTTGCTTTTAGGTCATCAATGATGTCTACACCTAGAAATATAACTCCTAATTCAATGACTACAACAACTGAAACTATTACTGCATAAGTAAATAATATATTCCATAGTTTATCGTTTTTACTCATCTTCTTTCACTCCAATACTTATATTTTTTAAAAATTCTCTTGCTATTTTATCTTTTAATAATTCTTTTTCAGTTGCATGTTCTAAGTGAGTTTCTTTCATATCTTTACATTTTTTACACTTAGGATTATAAGCTCCTACTGGTATTAAATCTTTATTAACAACTGTAAAAATTTTTTCATATAATTTTTTCTTATACTTTAATTCTTTTGTTGCTTCTACTATTTTCCCACCAAACAGTCCACAGTCATAACCACATATTAAACAATAATACTCACTACCACTAAATGCAAATGTATATATCATTGGCTCTCCACAATATGGACAAACAGTTATCCCTTCTTTATTCATGTTCCACCTCTTTTAAAATGTCTAATAAATCTTCAATATTTTCTTCCTCTAAACCAACCGTTTTGGTATATGTCGCCATTTCATAAGCTCCATTTATATAATTTATTGCTTTATTAATTACTTCTTTATATTTTTGATTTTCTTGTTGTATTTGGCAAAAATAGTCTGTTAATTGTTCTTTTTTTTCGTCTTTTATTGCATGACTTGTCTTTATGGCATACATTATTGCTTCGTCTATATTCATTTATCTTCCACCTGTTCTACAAGTCCTGCTTGAATTAAATCGTATAAAGTGTCTAGATTATAAGTATCTGTTTCAATACGACTAGAAATTCTAATCAATCTAGTATCTTTTTCTATGCAAATATTTATGTCATTCCAGA
Organism: uncultured Bacilli bacterium; assembly: GCA_944332735.1. GTDB lineage: Bacteria > Bacillota_I > Bacilli_A > RF39 > UBA660 > UMGS2016. Next base: position 3,773 of record CALVKP010000103.1, read on the forward strand.
ATACTACATCTGAAGTAAATTCCAACACTTTTTGATATATCCCCAATGAGTCATAAAACCCATAGTTAAATAATTCTTTTAAATCTACATTGTCTTTAATTTTTAACATCTTTCTCACCCCATTTTCTCAAAATCGGTAAATATGCTAGTTTGACCATTTGCATTAATTCCATTAAGTCTATCTACTGCTATTTTGTAATATTCAGGATTTATTTCCATACCAATAAACCTACGTCCAAGCTCTTTAGCAGCTACGCATGTTGTTCCACTTCCGCAAAAGCAGTCTAATACAATGTCATTTTCATTAGAGCTATTAATTATAAAATTTTTTATAATATTTAAAGGCTTTATAGTTGGATGTTTATATTTCTTTTTATCTTCAACATTAATTGGTAATTCATAATGAGTTTTCGCTGTATCATAATTTGTATTTAATTTTCTGTTTTTTTTGAAATACAAACAGTATTCAGTATCAGGCATATATGTACCACCACATAAAGGCATTGCATTAATTTTATGCCATGAAATAATATCCATTAAACAATTGTTTTTTAAAACAAAATAATCAATTAATTTCGGTATCATAGTTTTATTGCACCATATATATATTGAATTCTCTCATTACTCTTTTTAATTCTTCAAACAATTTTTCATCAATACCTACATTAAGCTTTTGATTTTCTATTTCATCAAACACTTTTCTAACCGAGCCTATACCTTGACCACCTAAAGTTGAAAATTCATAAGGTGGATCAATTATAATTAAATCAATAGAATTATCAGGTATTTTTTTTATTAACTCATAACAATCACCAAGTTGTATGGTATTTATCATATCATTCAATATTATCACCTCTTATCTGTTTCAGTATCTTTTTCTTATCTTCCTTTGATAAATTCCAGTTTTTCCAAATTTCATCCTCTAATTCAACTATTGCTTTAATATCGCCTAATAATTTGAATTTGAAGTACTGTTTTTTGAATATTGGTAGCCAGTAATCAAAGTACTTCATTTTTAATTCTTTCTAATTGCCTATCAACTTTGCCTCTAATTAATGCCAAAATAAATTCATTTTTAATTCCATAATGATATTGAAATTGTTTTAACATCACAGTTACATCTGCTATTTCTTCGGCTATATGTTCTTTAGTATCAGTTAACTCAGTTAATGGTATTTCATAAGACACACTGTTTTTTAATTCATGAGTAGTAATAGCCTCTTGTAATTCAAATACTTCTTCGGCTAGTTGTCTTTGCTGGGCATTTACTCCGTAATGCGAAATTATTTTTAGTAAGTCGTTTTTCATTTATTGTCCCTCTCATCATTAGTATCAAATATTAAATCGTAAATATTTCCTACTTTTTTAAATCCAACAGGGACGTTTATATCTTCGTCTAAATCATAATCAACTTTTTTTAAATACAACTCATTTTTGTCATTTTCTTCGTTATATCTTGAACTTACTATCCATACATCACCGAAATATGGATTATACATGATGTCGCCTATTTCATATTTCATTTGTTATCACCACCTATTATTTCTTTTTTATCTATTCTTTTAAGCCTTTTTCTTATTTTTCTACTTAATGTTCTATCTTTCTTTTTTCCAACAATGTCATCGCTATAGCACTCTAATATCTTTTTAATCATAGAATTTCTTATAACTCGCCATTGCCTATTTCTATCTTTATAAGTTCTACTCATTTTCAAGACCTGATATTTCTTTGTATTTATCTAAAACTTCCTCTAAAGTCATTAACGCATGTTCTTCCGCTATATCTAGTCCCTCAATGCCATCTTGCTGGTTTTTTAATACATCAATATAATCTTCTAAATACTCTATAAATTCTTTTTGCTGATTAATTAAATTAATTCCTCTCGCAACTTGCTTGTTTATTGCATTCGCTGAATGTTCCTCTAACTCTTTTAGTTGTTTTTTTAATTCTTGATTTTCATTTTTTAAATCTTCATCTTTTAAAACATGAAATTTAATATTTCTTTCTGATAAATATTCCCATAATTTATTAATTTGATTTTCGCTCATCTCATCAAATTCAACAATAAAACTATATTCATTCATTTACTTATCCCTTTCTAATTTTTTTCCACAAGTCGGACAATAATTCAAATTAAAGGCTTTACTTGTGTATTCTCCTTTTCTTTTACTTTTTATCTTTTTTTGTCCTTTGAACCATCTGTATTCGCTTATTTTTGCAAATAGTTTAGTATCGCAAACTTCTGATTTTGATGTTTTCATAAATTCAATAAGTTCACATGTTTTGCATTTACTCATTAGTAGCCCTTTCTACTACATATTTACAATTTAAAAATTGTTCTTTTGTAACTATATCTTTAATATCTTCGCTATTATGAATATAATAATCATAATCACCGAAGCCTAGATATCTTTCAATATCTTTTTTATCAACCGGTTCAGCACTTGTAACCTTTTCGCCATTAACATAATCTCCTACTTCTATTAAATCTATTATGTTGAAACTGGCTTTTTTTATATCTATATTGCTTAAATAGCAACTATCAAGTGTGTCACTAAAATCCTTATAAACTGGTTTATCAAAAAATGCGAAATTATCACTATCTATATCAATACATTTACCTATATATCCATCTTCTGTTCTAATATACATACCTTTACTTATTTCCAAATTAATCACCTATTTCTTTATAATCATTAATGTTTTTATACATACTAAATAAATTAAATCTATAACCTGTTGTTACAATTTCATACTTTTTACCAACTTTTAATTTTGCATAAATATCAGAACTATTAAATTTTCCCTTAAATAATAAATCACTAACTTTATAAACATCATCACCACATTGAACTAAATAAACATCACTTTTTTCGCTTTGACGTTTAACCCATTTATCTTCAACTATACATTGATGAATTTCTTCGTTTGTATATTCAATAAAGCATAGGAAAAAACATACTCCAATTATTAAAGCTATAAATATAACCCCAAATACAATTTTTAAATTATTCATTTAAACCTCCTCAATTTCTATTCCGAACTTATAAGCTAACATTTTCTTTTTTAGCCTATAAACTTTATCTTTTTTTGTAGCCTCACTTTTAACATCTACTACATGGACTTGCCCCTTTGAATCTTTATAAACAAAGTCTGCTATATAAGTGATAGCTCTGTATGTCTTACCCTGTAATTTAAAACCTTGCTGTAGAACAAATCTTTTTTGAAGTTCTAAATCTAATATTTTTCCAGCATCTCTAAGTATTTTTAATTTTGTATAGTAATTAGCTTCCTTCTTGCTATCAAACAGTATGTTATCTACTACGACTTTTTTGTTTTTGTACTTGTTCGTTATCGGTCTGTCCAAGTTTGACCAGTAATTTATGTTTAAATTTTGTTTTTTCATCTCTCCACACTCTCCTATAACACCAATCACAATACACAAAATCATACTTAACTGGAACAAATACTGTATGACCGCAGATACATTTGTGCCTTACTGGCATCATACTATCTGATTTCTTGCATTCAATTATTCTTTGTCTATGTACATTCATAAATATCAGTCCCTTTTTAAATATCTTTTGTAATGTTCTTCATGATTTGGAAACTTCTCAACCATAAACTCATAAATACCTTTTAATACATCTTTGTTATTTTTTGAATGAATTTCTACGATGTGGTCATTGTAACTAAGTGGTGTTAAGTTCCATAACTCGTTATTTGAACGGTTATGATCTATATGATGATAATGTCTTATAGTAAACACTTCACCTTTCTTTGGTAGATATTGGCCTTTATAATCTACAACGTAATCTGAATTATCATAAGCCTCGTAAAATTCATCGGCTTGTTTTCTTATTTTTTTTGGTATTTCCATTTTCTTCACCCCACATTGCT
>CALVKP010000104.1 GCA_944332735.1 uncultured Bacilli bacterium
TATTTCCCGATTAAGTGGTGCGCCCGAAGGGATTCGAACCCCTGACCTTTTGGTTCGTAGCCAAACACTCTATCCAGCTGAGCTACGGGCGCAATGACAAATTTTCATCAAAAATTTCTCATTGACAGTTTCAATTATATAATAATTTGTTAGAATTTGCAACCCTTTTTTCACGATTTTATGAGACTTTTGTTGGTTCTATCATAAGAACTTATAGAAAAAAAGAATAGAAAATAGTATATTTTTAGAATTTATAGTATAATAGTCATGTAAAAAGAGGGATGAAATGAAAAAGAAAATACAAGATAATAAAACAAAATATATTCATTATGGATGTATTATTTTATTTTTATTCGTGATGATGTTATTACCACTTGGTTTTGATTCTATATTTGGATCTAAAACAGATTGGATTGGTCAGCATACAACATTTGCTGATTATTTTCGCATGTTATTTTATAATACAGGAGATTTATTTCCTGATTATGCATTTCATATTGGAGGAGGAAATAACATTTATTTCTTTTCCTATTATGGTCTTTTAAATCCATTACTGATGTTATCTTATTTATTTCCATTTATATCAATGTCTACTTATATTATGCTTTTAAATATTGTTTTAGTACTTATCACTGGTATTTTATTATATGAATTTTTATTACATAAAAAATATTCAAACCATTTATCACTATTGGTAACACTGATTATGATGTCTGCATCATTTTTAATATTTCACGCGCATCGTCATTATATGTTTATGAATTATATGCCATTTTTAATTTTAGCTTTATTTGGTGTTGATCGATATTTTGAAACTAAGAAAAAAGGCTTGTTTATATTTAGTGTATTTATGATGATTATGTTAAGTTATTACTATAGCGTAACAGGAATTTTAGTATGTGCACTTTATACAATTGCCTGTGTGATTAAAAGGGAAAATACATATTCATTTAAAAAAATATTACAAAAAGGATATCCATTATTACTCTGTACTTTTCTTGCCATTATGATGTCATGTGTTTTATTACTTCCAACTGCTTCTGTAATTTTATCAGGACGTGGGAGTGAAGAAAGTACCATTTCTTTGTTATCTTTACTTGTTCCAAGTGCCAATTTAGATGGCTTACTTTATGATCCGTATACCTTAGGTGTAACAGCGACAGGAGTAGTTGCTATTTTCGCAAGTATTTTTAGTAAGAAAAAGGAACAACGTTTCTTAAGTATTAGTTTTTTACTCATTCTTTGTTTTCCAATATTTGTATATATTTTAAATGGAACGTTATATGTACGTGAGAAAATATTATTTCCATTCTTTCCAATTTTAGCACTCTTTCTAGCTAATTTATTACACGAATTAGAAAATGGAAGTATCAAATTAAAACCAATTGTGATTACAAGCATGATATTTTCATTACTTGCAATTGTAAGTGGTTATCAAACATGGATATATTATCTTGATTTATTTTTTGTTTTCATTTTATTATATGCAACAGTAAGGAAAAAGAATATCTATATTTTGGGGATAGGAACACTCGTGATTGCTATGATAACTTGCTTTGTTGCACAGTTAGAAGAAGATTATCCAACCAAGGATGAATATCATCATAAAATACAGTCATCTGTGAAACAAGAATTAATAGAACCTATTTTAGAAAAAGAAGATGAATTTGTTCGTATGAATGATCGAAATGATGTTTTATATACAGTAAATAAAGTATATAGTCCTTATTCATACCGTACCTCTATCTATTCATCTACTTATAATAAAAATTATGTCGATTTTTTAAGAAATGATTTAAAGATTGCTTATGCATCTAGAAATCCAATGATATTAAAAGAAAATGATGATATTTTTGAATCATATTTCTCAGGTGTTAAATATATTGTCTCAACAACAGAACAAGGACCAGGGTATAAAAAAATTGCTGAAAAATATGATAAAAAAGCAGATAGAACTTATTATTTATATGAAAATGAAAATGTATTACCAGTTTTATATGGAAGAAGTCAAACAATGAGTGTTGATACATACCAGAAATTAGACTATCCTGAAAATGTTTTAGCACTTCTTCAATATACCATTACAGAAGATTCTAAAGAAACACCAACTATAGAAGAAATAGAATCATTAGAACCATTCGATGTGACGAATTTAGAAAATGTTACCATCAAACAAACGGAAGAAGAAACAGTGATTACTGCCCAAGATAATGCGTCTTTTAGAATTACTTTACCAGAGGACATGGAAGATGATTTAATTATCTTGGAAATGGATATTACAAAACAAGCTAGTTGTGAAAATGGAGATCTTAGTATGACAATTGAAGGAATTGAAAACAAACTAACTTGTCAAGAATGGCAATATCAAAATCATAATCATACATTCCATTATGTAATTTCTCATCATGAACACGAAAATTATTTAGAAGTGACATTAAAGAAAGGAACATACCATTTAAAAAATATACAGACATATCAAATTCCTAGTAGCTTTTTAGAAAGTGTTTCTGATGATGTGACTGTATTCCATTTGAATAAAGAAAAGACAAAAGGAGACCATTTAGAAGGTAATATTACCATGACAGAAGATGGATATTTTGTCACAAGTATTCCATATGATAAAGGTTTTACTGTATATGTAGATGGAAAAGAAATCGAATACGAAACAGTAAATCAAGCATTTTTAGGTTTTCCACTGGAAAAAGGGAAACATCACATTACCTTCACATATGAAGCACCACTTAAAAAAGTGGGTATGATGATAAGCATAATTGGCTTTATCCTATTTATAGGAGTCATCGTAATAGATAAAAAGAAAGAAGTGAGATAATGGATAAAATTTCAATAGTTGTACCATGTTATAATGAAGAAGAAAGTATTCCACTATTTTATAAAGAAATAAAAAAACAAGAAGAGAAAATGAAACATGTATCTTTTGAGTTATGGTTTGTAGATGATGGTTCAAAAGATAAATCATTAGAATTAATGAAAGAATTACATGAGAAAGATAAAGAAGTTCACTATTTATCTTTCTCTAGAAACTTTGGGAAAGAGGCTGCTATTTATGCAGGCTTAGAAGCAGCAACAGGAAATTATATCACACTGATGGATGTAGATTTACAAGACCCTCCTAAATTATTGGAAGAAATGTACGAAAGTATTACCAAAGAAGGATATGATGTTGTAGCTACTAAGAGTACAAGTCGTAATGGTTACTCTTTCTTTAGAAAAACATTTACTAAGTGGTTTTATCACCTCATTAATAAAATATCGAAAGTAGATATGGTAGATGGAGCTAGAGACTATCGTTTGATGAAGAGAAAAGTAGTAAAAGAAATTATCAAAATGAAAGAGTATAATCGTTATTCAAAAGGGTTATTTAGTTTTATTGGTTTTAAAACAAAATGGATTACATATGAAAATCCAGAACGTTCTACAGGAAATACAAAATTTAATTTTTGGAAGTTATTTGCTTATGCCGTAGAAGGAATTGTTGGTTTTTCCACAGTTCCTCTAGCAATCGCAGCAATTGTTGGATTACTTTTCTGTTTCATATCATTTCTCATGATTCTTGTTATTATTGTACGTACTTTAATTTGGTCAGATCCAACCAGTGGATGGCCATCAATGGTATGTATTATGTTTTTCTTAAGTGGAATACAACTATTCTGTACGGGAATTATTGGTGAATATCTTTCTAAAACATATTTGGAAACAAAACATCGTCCTATTTATATTTTAAGAGAGTCTAGTGAAGAGGAGGAAGAGTAACTCCTCTTTTTGAATGTCTGAATCTTTTTTAGAATATGTTGTAATAGAGGTGTTATCATGAAAGATAAAGGATTAATTTTACTACTTAGTATTCCAATTGTAATGAGTTTGTTTTTTCTTAGTACTTATTTATGTATGCAATTAAAATTAAAAGGAAAAGAAACAATCGTAGTAGAACACAAAGAACCATTTTATGATCCAGGTGTGCATGCAACGATTATGGGAAAGAAAGCAAAAGTAATCGTACATGGTAAAGTGAATACCAATCAAATTGGAACTTATGAATTAGTTTATGAACTAAAAAATCGTATTGGAATGATCCGTAAAAAAACGAGAAAAGTGATTGTACAAAGTAAAAAAGCTCCTACTATTACATTAAAAGGAAATGATATAGAATATGTCGCATTAAATACTTCTTATGAAGAACCTGGGTATATCGCATTCGATGTTGAAAATAATAATTTAAGTGATCAAGTGATTACAAGTGGAGAAGTAGATCCAAAACGCTTTGGTATTTATGTGATTAAATATGAAGTAACTGATAAAAGTGGAAATAAGACAACTGCTAAAAGAAAAGTAATTGTAAAAGATAACGAGAAACCAAATTTAGAATTAAAAGATTATGAAGCCGTTACGATATATACCGATGAAGAATATGAAGAACCAGGATATATTGCGACGGATAATATCGATCATGATATTACAAAAAATGTGATTGTAAAAGACAATATAAAAAAACAACCGGGAATCTATAAGGTACAATACCAAGTGACTGATTCCAGTGGGAATACAGTCAAAAAAGAAAGACAAGTGTATGTTATAAAACACGAAATATATAAAGAAGAATATGATAAATTAGAAAATCAAACCAAAGGATGGTGGTCTGATAATAAATTAGATCATAAAAGGCCATTAGGTGGGAATTATGGAAAATCATTAGAAAAATATCAAGCCTACCACTTAGGAAAAAACAAGAAAATCATGTATTTAACTTTTGATGAAGGTAGTAATGAAACATATATGAAAGAAATTGTCGATGTTTTAAATAAAAATCAAGTGAAAGCAACTTTCTTTCTCTGCCAAAATTATATGGCTAATAATGATACGCTCATAAGAGAAATGGTAAAAGCAGGTCATAGTATTGGAAATCATACCCATCATCATAAAAGTATGCCTAGTCTAGCAACCAAAGAAACATTTGATGAATATGTAAAAGAAATAAAAGATGTAGAAAATATATATCACCAAATTACAGGAACTGAAATGGATAAGATATACCGAGAACCAAAAGGAGAATGGAGTGAACGAAGTTTAAAAATAGTGAGTGATTTAGGTTATTCTACATATTTCTGGAGTGCTGATCATTATGACTTTGGAGAAGATGTTCCGAAAGAAGAAACATTAAATCGCTTGTTAAAACGCTATCATAATGGTGCGATATATTTGCTGCATCCTAAGAATAAAGGTAACTATGAAGCACTAGATGAATTTATTCAAATTATGAAAAAGAAGGGGTATCAATTTGGTTTAGTAAAAGATATAAAAAGAAATAAAAAACAGAGTTAAATTTCTATACAAAGATTTCTTTTTATAGTATAATGAGAACATAAGGAGTGTGTCGTATGACAGAAGATAATAAAAATATAAAAAATCAAGAAGAAATTCCTCATTTAGAACCATCTAAAGAAGTAGAGTTTAAAGAGGAAGAAGAACAAGTAGTACCAAATGTAGAAACAGTGCAAAATAACAACACGATACCAATGAATTTGGAAGAGAAAAAACAAGAAGATGCGAAAAAACTACATAAAAGTTCCCCTAAAATATTTATTATTTTAGCTGCAATTATTGTAATTATAGTAAGTTTTGTAGGATATTATGTATTTGCTTCTAACCCTAAGAGAATACTTATTTCATCGATTGATTCTTTAAATAGAAAAGTGAATGCTTTAAATACTGATATCAATCAATATAAAACAAACGTAGAAGATAATTTTCAGTTAAATGGAACCATGTCTGTAAAAATAAACTCAGATGTTTTAGAAGCTTATGAATCAATGGGAGTTTATCCAGGTTTATCACAAGTTTTAACAAACTTGGAAAATACTGAATTCCAATATGAATATCAACAAAATATAAAAGATAAAAAAATGTATTTTAATTTGATACCATATTTAAATGGAAAAGAATTAACGAATATTAGTTATTACAATGAGAATAGTCAACAATATATCTTGATAAAAGAAATTGCTTCTGAATACTTAGAATTAGAAAAATTAGATATTTTTGATTCATTACAAGAAACAACTATTGACGATTATAATTATATTGTTGATGTAGTGAAAAATAGTTTGTATCAACATGTAACAAAAAATGATTTTAAAACAAGTAATGTAAAAGTAAAAATTGATGGCAAAGAAAAAGAAGTAAAAAAGGTTTCATTAACATTAGATGCGAAAAGAGCGAATGAATTATTTGATCAAGTAATAAACGATTTGAAAAAAGATAAGAAAGCTAATAAAATTATGAATCGTATTTCTCCAGAATTTAAGAACTATAAAAAACAAGATGTAGAGGGAAAAGATTCTTCTGTTTTGAATTTTATTACTTATGTTACAAAATTCTCACATGAACCAGTGAAATATGCATTAACACATACAGATTCTTATACCAAAAAAGAAAGTGGAATTGCTTTCACAGATGGAACAACAAAAGAATTTGAAGTAATTGAAAATGAACAAGTAGTTAGTACCATTGAAATAAAAGGAAATATAGAAAAATTTGAGATTGCTTTAAAAGATGAAAATGGAAAAGAGTTAGGAACGGGAAAAGGTTCTTATCAAGATACAAAGGCTAATTTTGAGATGACACTTGATATAGATAAGAATATGATTTTAGCTTGTCATATGAATGCCAAAAAGGCTGGAAATCAGACAGATTCTACGCTTCAATGTGAAATCTTAAGTAGTAATAATCAAAGTTTATTATCTTTTGAAATTACAGATACAAATACAGTAACAAATGAAGAAAATATAAAAGTGGATATAGATGGTAGTAGAAAGATGACAAAATTAGATCAACAAAAACTATCAACTTGGTTCCAACAATTATTAACAAATTATTTTATAACACAATAAAGGAAGATATAAATCTTCTTTTTTCTTTGAAAAATAAGAAAAAATAGTTGACAATTAAAAAAATGATATGCTATAATCTATTTGTCTTCAAAAAAGACGTGGGGGATTAGCTCAGTTGGCTAGAGCATCTGCCTTGCACGCAGGGGGTCGCGGGTTCGAATCCCACATCCTCCACCAATATGAAAGTAACCGTTGATTTTCAACGGTTTTTATATACTATTAAATTCATATTGAAAGGAAGTATATATATGTTATATCAAACCTACTATCATTCGCCAATTGGTAAAATATTATTAGTAAGTGATGAATGTTATTTAATCGGATTATGGTTAGAAGGACAAAAGTACTTTGCGAGTACGATTAGGAGGCAAGAAAGAAAAATTGAATTAACTCCAGTATTAAAGCAAACAGAAGAATGGTTGGATGATTATTTTCAAGGTAAAAACCCTAATTCTAAAATACTTCCATTATTACCAAACGGTAGTGAATTTCAAAAAAGTGTTTGGAATATATTGGGTACAATTCCTTATGGGTCAACCATGACATATGGAGACATCGCCAAACTTCTATCACAACATAGAAATAGAAAAGTATCAGCACAAGCAGTAGGAAATGCGGTAGGGCATAATCCTATATCTATTATCATTCCTTGTCATCGTGTTGTAGGAAAAGATGGAAATCTAACTGGTTATGCTGGGGGAATTGATAAGAAAATAAAATTGTTAGAACTAGAAGGATTCAATATGAAACAAGTTTACGTCAAGAAGTAGAAAACTACTTCTTTTTTTGACATTTTATGTTATGATGTAAGTATAGAATGGAGGAAAAAATGTTAGAAGGAAAAGTAGCCGTTGTAACAGGTGGAACTAGAGGAATTGGACTTGCGACAGTTCGTAAGTTTTTACAAAATGGTGTCAAAGTTGTTTTATTTGGTAGTCGTGCAGAAACAGTAGATAAAGCAGTTTCTAGTTTAAAAGAAGAGAATGCTTCTTATGAAGTTATGGGATTATACCCAGATATTTCTAATTTAAAGGCTGTAGAAGAAGCAATCCAAGAGATTGTAGGTAAATATGGCCAAATTGATATCTTAGTCAATAACGCAGGTATTTCTGCTCGTGAGAGTATTTATGAATACACAGAAGAAAACTTTGATAAAATTATTGATTTAAATGTAAAAGGTGTATTTAACTGTTCAAAAGCAGTAGTACCATATATGAAAAAGCAAGGAGGAGGTGTGATTTTAAATACAAGCTCTATGGTAAGTATTTATGGACAAGCGGCAGGTTGTGGTTATCCAACCAGTAAATTTGCAGTCAATGGACTTACGAAATCACTTGCAAGAGAACTTGGAAAAGATCACATTCGTGTCAACGCAGTTGCTCCTGGAGTCATACATACAGATATGGTAGACGTATTACCAAAAGAAGTCATTCAACCAATTATTGATAGTATTCCAATTGGAAGAATGGGAGAACCAGAAGATATTGCGAATGCCTTTTTGTTTTTAGCAAGCTCACAAGCAAGCTTTATTACAGGGGCAATCCTATCCGTAGATGGAGCAGGTATGTGCTAAAAAAAAGAGTGTTTACTCTTTTTCTTTTAGTTTCCAATATTGATCATACATTTTTTGAACACTATTTTCCAACGTATAATAGTAAAAAATATATGGAATTAACAAACATAATAATAGGAAAAATAGTAATAATAATCCAAAATGACAAAAGGCAATTGCCCCAAGTAAAGATAACATAGAAAGAATTGCAAATATCCCCGTTACGAGTAAGTGAATGAGCCTTTCATGTTGATAAAATTGGATTTGTTGCAAATGATTGGTCGTGACTATAGAAAGATTGTGGATATCTTTTTCTGCTAGTATTTTATCCACAGTATTTATATAATATTTTAATTTTTTATTCATAAGCTCACCTAATTTTATTATACAATAACTGTAAACAAAAAAGAGCAGTATTGTAAAAAAATGTAAAATTAATTATATTTTTCAATTTATTGACACATTTTAAATGTAAACTATGATACAATGACAATAGGTGGAGACACTCAAATTAAGAAGCGGGGTTGTGTAGTGTTGAAACGATTTTATGTTTTGTAAAAGCTTCAATTCGATGATGTCGGTAAGCAAAAAAAGAAGAGTACTCTTCTTTTTTTGTATGTGTTGGCATAAATTTTTAATAGGTGATTAGATGAAAGATGATATTATATTAAATCCTTTTACCATGAGTTTAGAGCTAGAGAATGATTGTATTGTAAAAAAAGGTGAACCTATCCCTTTTAATGTGATAGAAATCGACAAATTAGATGAGATTACATATGATCAAGATAAAAATCATTTTCAAATTCATCAACCTGGAGATTATTATATCTCATATCAGATGAAAACAGAAAAGCGATATCATATGGATATTCAAGGTAATATTTCCTATTTTGAAGCAGATATTTTTCCTGTAGAAAAAATAAGTCATGGTAGTGGTATTATGACTGCTTCATGTGAAAATGCAACTTTTTATATTACTTCTATGAATCATGACATTTTCTTTTTAAAAGGCAAACAAGCAACGATTACTATTTTTAGAGTGAGATAATATGTTGTTACGTTTATTTGGTATATTACTTGGATTTGGTCTTACTGTAATAGGCAGTGTATATCTGATTGCTTATTTAAATTTGTTTTCATTGGGGTATAATTTCAAAGATTACGTTCATTTTATATGTGGACAGTTAGAATGTATTTACTTTATTTTGGGTATTCTAATTATGTTACTTTCAATTTATTTACCAGGAGGCAAAAAAGATGAACTATGTATATGATATTTTATTAAACTTTCAGGATTATGCATATGATTTTTATGAATGGAATATCGATGATGAGATTACACACATTAGAAAGGCACCAATGGTACGAATTTCTACGGAACAATTAGAAAAATTAAATCATTATCGTTGTCAAATTGTTCCGTCTTTTGTCAAAAAAATAGAAAACAAAGCAGAGCAATTTACCAATCGCAGTGTTGAAAAGATCGCTTATTTATTTCTCGCAACGGATACGAAAAGTATCATTGCCTGTTTATTAAATGCAAAAGGAATTGTCGTAAAAAAGAGTAAATTATTAGTAGATGAAGAGGAAGAAGCACTCATGATGAGTAAAAATCTTCCCTTTACCAGTTTTGAAATCCATAAATTAAGAAAACGAAAGATAAGAGAATTTGAAACAAGATATGATCAAAGTATGAAAAAACGATTAAAACAAGAAATTTATAAATTAAACAAACAAAATGTTGAAAAGTTAAAATATTTATATTATGAATGTTTTAATGAGAAAGAAGAAGATACGAAAAAGATTATACAGAAGTTTTATACAGAGTTAAATTGTCATTATCAAGATATTTCTAAGAAATTATTTATGGGCTTAGATTTATTAAAAGTAAATTATTAATGTTTGACAATTACAAAAAACATGATATAATGAAACCATTAACAACCGAGAAGTGGAGAAGTATAAGAGAATTCTGTTTACTAGAAAGTTGGAATGATGGAAGCCAGCAAACAAGAGCTTTTAGAATAACACCATGGAGTTGGGTATCTGAATGATAGTAGGATATCACGTGAACCTGCGTTATGAGGTAAGAGATCAAGGCTACTTGAAAATAGGGTGGTACCGTGCATTTGCGCCCCTATATCAAGTGCCTTTTTATTTTAGGAGGGAATCATATGGATGTAAAAGAATTATATCAGAAACTAGATACGTTTATGGATCAAGAGGTAATCTTAGAAGGATGGATTCGTAATCATCGTAAACAAAAAGAATTTGGTTTTATTGATTTTTATGATGGTACTTGTTTTGAATCTGTACAATTGATTTATGATAATCAATTAGAAGACTTTGACGATATTCAAAAGTTACGTGTAGGAAGTGCGATTCAAGTAACGGGAATTGTAAAAGAATCTCCTGCTAAAGGACAAAAGTTTGAAGTACATGTTAAAACACTTACATTACTAGGAGATAGTGCTGAAGATTTTCCAATTCAACCAAAAAGACACACGAGAGAATTTTTACGTGAAGTATCTTATCTACGTCCTCGTACAAAGTTATTTCAAGCAGTATACCGTGTTCGTAGTATAGCTGCAATGGCAATTCATACTTATTTTCAAGATCATGGCTATATTTATTTCCATGCGCCACTCATTACTGCTAATGATGGAGAAGGTGCAGGTGAAATGTTTAAATTAACAACATTGCCACTTGAAAATATACCTAAAACAGAAGAGGGAAAAGTAGATTATAAAAAAGATTTCTTTGGTAAAAAGGTAGGTCTAACAGTAACAGGACAATTAGAAGCAGAAGCATTTGCTATGGCATATAAACGCGTTTATACATTTGGTCCAACATTCCGAGCAGAAGTATCTCATACGAAAACACATGCTTCTGAATTTTGGATGATTGAACCTGAAATTGCTTTTTGTGATTTAAATCAGTTAATGGATATTGAAGAAGAGATGTTAAAATATGTCATTACTTATTGTTTAGAACATGCGAAAAGTGAATTTGAATTCTTTGATCAATTTGTTGAAAAAGGAATTAAAGAAAAATTACAAGCTGTATTAGATAGTAAATTTGTACGTGTTTCTCATGAAGAAGTCATTCGTATTTTAAAAGAAGCTCCTGTAAAGTTTGAAAATGAACCAAAAGAAGGAGAAGATCTAGCAACAGAACATGAGAAATATTTAACGGAAGTATATTATAAAGCACCTGTTTTTATTACAGATTGGCCAAAAGATATTAAGGCATTTTATATGAGATTAAACGAAGATAAGAAGACAGTTGCAGCAGTTGATTTACTAGTACCTGGAGCTGGAGAGCTAATGGGTGGTAGTCAAAGAGAAGAACGTCTTTCTTATTTAATGAGTCGTATGGATGAGTTAAATATGAAAACAGAAGGATTAGAATGGTATTTAAACTTGAGAAAATATGGAGGATGTGTACACTCAGGATTTGGTATGGGATTTGAACGTTTACTTATTTATTTAACAG
>CALVKP010000105.1 GCA_944332735.1 uncultured Bacilli bacterium
ATAAAATATTATTTTTTTTATGTTTCATTGGAGTGATAAACGTGAAAGAAATTGGAGAGAGATTAAAAGAAACGAGAGAGAGTATTGGAATCTCGATTGAAGAAGCAGCAGAAGATTTAAAAATGCGCCCGACTCAAATTGAAAATATTGAAGCGGGAAATATGAAAGCATTTAAAGATGTCTTCTACTTAAAATATTTCATTCGTGATTATTCTAAATACTTGGGATTAGACTATGAAGACATGGTAGATGAATTTAATGAATATTTATTTGACTATACTTCAAAAATATCGATGGATGATATAAAAAAAGCAAAGAAACATGCGAAGAAGGAAAAAGATAAGAAAAAGATATCTTCTCCTTATACTTTAGAAAGAAAACGTAGTTTTGCAATTCCACCGATTGTGATATATATATTCATTCTATTTATTATTTTAATGATAGTTTATTATATCTTTTCAAATATTCATCACGATGATTTTGTAGAGGAAAATGTAGTTTATGTAGTAAGTGAGGAGGCTACTTTATTATGAATTTACCAAACAAATTAACAATGCTTAGAATTATTATGTCATTTGTAATTATTGCTGTATTATTATTCCCATTTGATGCGATGGGAGTTGATATTTACAAATTATTTATCAATGAGAAAATTGTTGTAGATATTCGTTATATTATTGCTGGTGTTTTGTTTATTCTAGCAAGTTTAACTGATTTTTTAGATGGATATATTGCTCGTAAATATAACTTGATTACTGATTTTGGAAAGATGATTGATGCGATTGCAGATAAAGTATTAGTAAATTCTGTTTTAATTATTTTATGTGCACAAGGATTTATTCATCCATTAATTACAGTTGTTATTATTGTGAGAGATAGTATTGTTAATTCAATTAAGATGGTTGCTGGAAGTAAAGGATATGTAGTAGCAGCAATTAAAAGTGGTAAAGCAAAGACTGCTTGTTTAATGGTAGGTATTGTTTTAACATTATTCTATAATTTACCATTTGAATTATGGAATTTAAAAGTATCTGACTTTTTATTAATTGTTGCCTGTGTTCTTTCAATTATCAGTGGAGTACAATATTATAATTTAAATAAAAAATTCTTTTTAGAAGATATTAAAAAGTAAAGATAGAAAATTGGTTCTATCTTTTTTTATATCTACTTTTTTTAGTATACAAAAACAAACAAATGTTCGCAAAAACTATTGACTTTTTTTTTAAAGTAAGTTACAATGTTAATGTCAATAAAGAAAATATCAAGGAGGAAGAACATGGCAAGTAAAGCAAATAAGACAACGAGTGATAAAACATTAGATCAAGTTTTATTAGATATTGAGAAACAATTTGGAAAAGGTGCAGTTATGAAATTAGGAGAGGAAGCGCACCGTAAAATAGATGTGATTCCAAGTGGTTCCTTATCATTAGACATTGCTCTAGGAATTGGTGGATATCCCAAAGGGAGAATTATTGAGATATATGGTCCAGAATCAAGTGGTAAGACGACATTTGCACTTCATGCGATTGCTGAGGCCCAAAGAAAAGGTGGACGTGCTGCTTTTATTGATGCGGAACATTCATTAGATCCAAAGTATGCAGAAGCACTAGGTGTAAATACAAATGAATTATTATTGTCTCAACCTGATAATGGAGAACAAGCATTAGAAATATGTGAAGCATTGGTCCGTAGTGGGGCAATTAGTATTGTTGTTATCGATTCTGTGGCTGCACTTGTACCACAAGCTGAAATTGAAGGGGAAATGGGAGATAGTCACGTTGGATTACAAGCACGTTTAATGAGTCAAGCATTACGTAAGTTATCTGGAATTATTAATAAGACAAATACGATTTGTATTTTTATCAATCAATTACGTGAAAAAGTGGGGGTTATGTTTGGTAATCCAGAAACGACTCCAGGTGGACGTGCGTTGAAGTTTTATTCTTCTATTCGTTTAGAAATTCGTCGTTCAGAACAAATTAAAACGTCAAGTGAAATTGTTGGAAATAAGACAAATGTAAAAGTTGTAAAAAATAAGATGGCACCTCCATTTAAAACATGTTGTGTTGATATTATGTATGGAGAAGGTGTATCAAAAGAAGGCGAATTAGTAGATCTTGCTAGTGAAGCGGGAATTATTGAGAAAAGTGGTGCATGGTATTCTTATAACGGAGATAAGATTGGTCAAGGAAAAGAGAATGTAAAAGAATTATTACGTAATAATAAATCATTAGCAGAAGAAATTGAGAAAAAAGTACGTAGTCATTATGGAATTGGTGAGAAAACAGAAAAGAAGGCAGAATGATATCTGCCTTTTATATAACATAAAAAGACAGGAAACCTGTCTTTTATTTTTTTATGGCGGAGTAGGAGAGATTTGAACTCTCGCGCCAGTTGCCCGACCTACACCCTTAGCAGGGGCGCCTCTTCAGCCTCTTGAGTACTACTCCAGTGCTACGTCTTTCATTTTACATGATAAATAATGAATTGTCAATTGCTTTTTTGTGAAATTGTGGTATCGACAATCTTTTTTTGATTTCTCATATAAATTATATTATAATGTAATTAGAGATACTAGGAGGCAATTTATGGCGTTTATAGTGTTTAAAAATGTTAGAAAAGAATATGTTAGAGAAGTACGTGTTTTAGCAGTTGATAAATGTTCTTTTGAAATTGAAAAAGGAGAGTTAGTTGTTGTTTTGGGCCAATCTGGAGCTGGTAAAACAACAATTTTAAATATGCTAGGAGGAATGGACTTTTCTACTTCTGGCCATATTATTGTTGATGGAAAAAGAATTGATCAAATGAAAAAGAAAGAACTTGTATCTTATCGTCGTCATGATATTGGTTTTGTTTTTCAATTTTATAATTTAATTCCTAATTTAACAGCTTTAGAGAATGTTGAACTTGCTTGTGAATTATGTAGTAATGCTTTAGATCCTAAAGTTGTATTAAAACAAGTAGGATTAGAAAAAAGAATGAATAATTTTCCTGCCCAATTATCAGGTGGAGAACAACAACGTGTGGCGATTGCTAGAGCGATTGCGAAAAACCCTAAAATATTACTTTGTGATGAACCAACGGGGGCTTTAGATTCTAAAACAGGTCAAAAAGTGATTGAATTATTAGAAGATACTTGTCGTAATATGGGAATTACTACAGTTGTCATTACTCATAATGCAATGATTGCAGAAATTGCAGATAAAGTAATACATATTAAAAATGGAACCGTAGATCATGTTGAACTTCATTCCAATCCTAAAAAAGCGAAAGATATGGTGTGGTGATAAAATGCTTTTTAAAAATACGTTACGTAAAATAAAAAGGTCATTTGGTCGTTATGCTTCTTTAATTGTGATTGTATTTATTGGTACTGCTATATTTACGAGTCTTCAACTTTGTACTCCTAATATTAAAGAAGTGCAACAAGATTATTATGATGATACGAAATTAATGGATTTGAAGATTAATGGGACATTAGGTCTTACTGATAAAGATGTGAGTGAATTAAAGAAATTAGATCAAGTTGATCGTGTAGTAGGTAGTTATTCTAAAGAAGTATTAGATAATAATCACACGATGAAAGTACATGCGATAGAAGATGATGTGAATCGTTTTGATTTAGTAGATGGGAAGATGCCTATGAATGATGAGGAGTGTTTAGCAGATGCTTCTTATTATCAGGTTGGAGATATTATAACCATTACTGAACCAAATCATGAGAATGATTTAAAGACACATCGTTTTAAAGTAACTGGTACCATTTATTCTCCTCTTTATACGGGTACGAATTATGGGAGTAGTCGAATAGGGGATGGAACTTTATATTCTTATATGTTTGTTTTAAAAGATACATTTCAATATGATGTATATACAGAAATATATGTTACTTTAAAACAATCATCTGACGATATGATTTATTCATCCAATTATAAAGATAATATTGAACAGTTAACAAAAGAGATTGAAAAAGTTTCTGAAAAGGCTGAAAAACGTCGTTATGATGAATTAACTGAGGATATGGTATTACAGTTAGAACAATTGAAACAAGCAAATCAAATGATGCCAAATCCTATTTATCAACAAAATATAGAAACATTGGAAAGTGCGATTGATCAAGTAGGAGAAAGTAAATGGCATATTTTTGATCGTTATGATAGTGTTATTTCTTATAAGATATTAGAGATGCAGTATGATGAGGTACAAATACTAGCAAATATAGTTCCTTTCTTTTTCTTTATTGTTGTATTACTTATGACTTCAAATACAATGACTAGAATGATTACCGAAGAAAGAAGTGAAATGGGTGCTATGACATCGATTGGTATTTCGAATCGTCGCATTATTAACCACTATGTTATTTATATTTTATCTAGTACGGTTGTGGGAACATTACTTGGTTTCTTGTTTGGAAATTATGTATTAACACCATTATTCTATAGTTGTTTTCCAGTTCATATGCCAGAGATGCATTCTACATTTCATTTTGGATTATTCATTATATTATTAATATTTGTCCAGGCTTTGATGATGACTGTTACGATTTATTCTTGTTTGAAATTGTTTCGTCAAAGCCCAGCAAATTTATTAAGACCACCAGCACCTAAGAGTGGTAAAAAAATTATTTTAGAAAAGATTCATATTTTATGGAATCATCTATCATTTTCTTGGAAAATTACGATTCGTAATATCTTTCGTTATAAGAAACGTGTTTTTATGACATTAGTTGGAACTGCAGGTTGTACTTTCTTAATTTTAATTGGTTTTGGAATTCAAGATAGTATTGAAGGGGTTGGAAAGAAACAATATACAGATGTATTACGTTATGAGAACATGATTGTTCTTAAAAATAATATATCAGATATTTCAAACTCTCTTGATGCGGTATTAAAAGATCAAGTAAAAGATCCTTTGTTATTAAATCAAACCCATTTTAAAGTACATACAACAACAGATGATATGGATGCTTATGTGATTGTACCAAAAGAAGATGATTCTAATTTTTATAAGTATTTTGCAATCAAAAGTAATCAAGATGGCAAGACAAAGAAATTAAATAACAATCAAGTATATGTTACAACACAGATTGCGAGACGTTGTGATATTGAAGCAGGAGATAAGATTACACTAGAAGATAGTGATGGGAATACCTATCAAGTTGTTGTTGGAGATATTATTGAGAATTATGTTTCTAATTATATTTATATGAATCGCTTTCTTTATGAGAATACTATGAAAGAAGAATGGACAGGAAATATGATTGTCTCTCAGAATGATCATAGTAAGAAGCAGATTGCGAATCATTTACTAGATTCAGGAGAAGTATTAAGTGTTCAGTTTGCTGATGATTTATTAGAAGATGTAAATGGTGGCATTAGTGGTTTAGAAAATGTAATTGTTGTACTGATTTTAATTGCTTCTTTACTTGCTTTTTCTGTCTTATATAATTTAACTTCTATTAATATTAGTGAACGTATTCGTGAAATATCGACATTAAAGGTACTTGGATATACGGATTTAGAAACGAGAAGATATATTTATAGAGAGACACTGATTATGGTGGTATTTGGCATTGCTCTCGGTTTATTTTTAACACCATTTGCCCACCATTATATTGTGAATTTACTACAAAATGATGAGACATTGTTATTAGAGCAAATTGAATTATCAAGTTATATTTATGCATCATTGATTACCTTTATTTTCGCTGTAATTATGCAGTATGTGACACATTTTAAACTAAGAAAAGTAGATATGATTGAAGCATTAAAGTCAGTAGATTAGAAAAGAGGATATTATGGACCATAAAAGTTATACACATCAGATTTATCACTTAAAAGCTTTATGTCGTCAATTAGAAAAAGAACATGTCATTACATTTGAAGGAGATTTAATCATGTCATTAGATGGTTTCTTTGAAGGAATTGTCGAGGAAAAATTCTCATCTTCTCTTACTAGAAAATGTTATGTAGCAGGGGAAATATATGATGAAAAGGGAATTACCCTTACCAAAATAGCGCCCTATGGACCAATGAGAACTACCTATTTTTTAGGAATGGTCATGGATCCTACCTGTTTAAATCTTATGATGGATGGAGAATGGAATTATTGTAAAGAATTAGAACGTATTACAGAATATGATCCAGTATTAGATGAGATTGTTTATGATAGTTCGTTTGAGAAAGAATATACATATGGTGGAGTATTTCAATTTTCGTTAGAAAAACAAGACACTTATCATCGTAATGTTCAAAATCGTCTACAGGGGATTGAAAAGTTTACTGATTATTTTTCTCCTGATCTAAAAGAAATACAAACGCATATTTTCTTACCATATGCTTGTAAGAGAAAAAGAGATGCTTTCTTTTCTATGTACCATAATTATTTAGAACAACAAAAGCAAGTATTAGAAACATTAAAAGATGAGATTCAAGCGAAAGTATATTGTCGTTGAGTTTTATCTTTTTCTAATTTGATGAAATCATAAAGAAATAGTATAATCATGGGATAAGGAGGGATTTTATGAAATATTGTGATTATTGTAATGAAGCAAATTCAGAAGATTCTATGTATTGTAAAAAATGTGGACGTCCACTTTATGAAGAGATAGAAGAAAGAGAAGAAAAGGTCAAAAACAAAAATAAAAAAAGTAAAAAAACGAAACATAAAACGAAAACAAAACATAAGAATAAGACGAAGGTAATTGATCAAAGAGAGAAAGGTAAAATGAGTTTCTTTCAAAAGTTTATGATGTTTTTCTTATTTTTACTTTGTGTCATTAGTATTGGAGCAGTTGGAATCTTAGGATATCATATTTATCAAACAGAAAATATTACTGTTCCAGATGTAACAGGACTTACTTATGAAGAAGCAGAAATACGTTTACGTGATGTTGGTTTAAATGCCTCTAGAAAAGAAGTCATTACGGATGAGGAAGAAGAAGTAGGAATTGTTTTAAAACAGAAAAAACGTGGTGGTGCGAAGGCAAGTGAAAATGCGATTATAGAACTATCTGTTGGTGTATTGGATACCACGGTAGAAGTACCAGATATAGAGGGAAAAACATTAGAAGAAGCTTTAGAACTTTGTAGAGAATATGGTGTTACATACCAAATTGTTTATGAAGAATCAGATGAGAAAGCGAATACAGTATTAAAACAGAGTATTCGTAGTGGAAAGAAAATAGAAAATACAGAAGTGTTAGTATTAACTGTTTCTAAAGAAAAAGAAGTGGACAAAGAAACAGAAGAACCAATAGAGACACCAACGGAAACACCATTGAAAGAAGATGAGAATATACAAGATGAGTAAACAAGAAAGAAAAGGAGAAAGAGATATAATTGGTAAAGAATATTCAAAATAGTGAATTTCATTTTTCTGATATTAGAGAACGTGAGTGGGGTAAATTAGACGATGTGAAAGCCGCAAAATTATTACAGTTGTTGATTGAAGCTGAAGATATTTTTCTAGATCTAGATGATTTTCAAATGTCTCATGAACAATGTTATCCTGAAATAGAGGATATGATGTTGCAGATAGGTTTTCTTAGGGAGCAATATACAAATTTTGTCGATTCCCATATGGAAGTATTAGATATAAAATAAAGAGCGTGAAATCATGTTCAAAAATAAGCATAGTGAACAAGCTGTGCTTTTTTTATAAATATGTTATACTAGATAAGAAAGAGGTGAGAACATGCGCAGAGTAAATGGTTAAAAATTGGCATAAATAAAACAACATTTATGCCTAGAAGGAGTGTATAAATGTTAGAGATAAAAAATTTAAAGATTGAAAATCATGAACAGACCATCTTAGAACAAGTGAGTTTTATTGTACACGATCATGATAAGTTAGCTATCATTGGTGAAGAAGGGGACGGTAAGTCTACTTTATTAAAAGCGATTATGGGAGTTTGTAATTATGCAACGGTAACAGGAACAATCAATACCAATGGAAAAAGATTAGGATATTTAAAACAAATGATGTCGGAACATGATTTTGAGCAGTCAATTTTTCACTATTTATTTTGTGACATGGATGATTATTACCAAAAAATGAATTTATTTTATCGTATTTGTCAGCAATTAGATTGGAATTTAGATATTTTCTCATCATTACAAGTAAAAAAATTATCAGGTGGTGAGAAAGTAAAATTACAGTTATGTCGAATTTTATTAACAGAGCCGGATATATTATTATTAGATGAACCAACTAATGATTTAGATCTTGAGACACTTTCTTGGTTAGAACAGTTTATCAACCGTGATTCTCGTCCTATTTTATTTGTGTCTCATGATGAACTTTTTTTAGAACATACTGCAAATTGTATTTTACACTTAGAGAGAATTCATAAAAAGGAAATTCCAAAAGCGACATTTATAAGATGTGATTATTCTACTTATATCACATCACGTATTAATAGGTTGGAAAAAACAACCCAAGTAGCACATGCAGAACGAAGAAAACAAAAAAAGCAGGAAGAAAAGTTACAACAGATTATGAATAAAGTAGAATATCAACAAGATACCATTAGTAGAAGTAATCCTCATGGGGGAAGATTGTTAAAAAAGAAGATGAAGAATTTAAAAGCACAAGAAAAGAAATTAGAAAATCGTAATATAACAGAAGTTCCAGATGTAGAAGAAGCTATTTTATTTTCTTTTCCGGAAGTGCATATACCGAAAGAGAAAGTGATTTTAAAGTTAGAATTAAAACAATTAAAAGTAGAAAACAAAATATTATCTCATTCGCTTGAACTGGAAATAAGAGGTCCGAAACATATTGTCATTACTGGTAAGAATGGTGTTGGTAAGACAACATTATTAAAGTATATTTTTCATATATTAAAAGATAGAATGGATATGAAAGTAGGGTATATGCCTCAGCATTATGATGAGATATTGTCTTCTTTTGATACACCGATTTCTTTTCTATTAGAACATCAACCGCAAATTCCTGTTTATCAGATAAGACAGTGGATGGGAAATATGAAGTTCACCAAAGAAGAAATGATTGGCGATATATCAAAATTAAGTGGTGGTAGTAAAGCAAAATTATGTTTATTAAAATTCATGGTAGATGGTTGTGATGTATTATTGTTAGATGAACCAACTAGAAATGTCAGTCCTCTATCGAATCCTGTTATTAGAAGGGCATTGAAACAATATCAAGGATGTATTATTAGTATTTCTCATGATCGGAAATATATCGAAGAAGTTGCGGATACCGTGTACTTATTAAAACAAGATGGAATTCATGAAATTAGTAAGAGATAGACATTAATCTGTCTATTTTTCTGTTATAATAAAAATGGAATGTAGGTGATGTTATGCATTTTTACAATATGATAGAAAATTTATCAAAGATACAACCTATTACATTATTTGTAGATATGGATGGAGTTATTGCTTCTTATGATTTTGGTAAGAAATATGATTTTGATAAGAAAAGACCATTATTTCATCATATTGAAGTATTAGAAAAAATAAGTCATTTAGAACATGTAGAGTTATATATATTATCGATTAGCCCAAAAGAGGAACACATAAAGGAAAAACAATACTGGTTAGATCAATATGCTTCATTTTTTAAAGATGAAAATCGAATTATTTTAGATAAAACGAAATGTTCTGGACTTAGTTCTAAGGAAATGAAGGGTGAATTTTTAAAACAATTTCAAACAGAAAATCAAATTGTTGTCATAGATGATGATAATGCGGTATTAAAATATCTTCATCATATTTTACCGGATATTTTATTGTATCAAGATTCTGAGTTGGTGGATTAATGATTTTAAATGTCAGTGGAAGAACCGATATTGTAGCCTTTTATACGGAGTGGTTTATGAATCGTTATCGAGAGGGATTTGTCGATGTTAGAAATCCGGTCTATCCTAAAATGGTGAGTCGTATTTATTTTGAAGATGTCGATGCGATTTTGTTTTGTACAAAAAATCCACTTCCAATTATAAAGTATATAAAAGAAATTAAAAAGCCTATTTTATTTCATGTGACACTAACTCCATATAAAAAAGAGATAGAATCACATGTTCCGGCAAAAGGAAATGTCATTGAAGCAATTAAACAGTTATCACAAGTACTTGGTAAAGATTATGTGGTGGTTCGTTATGATCCGATTTTGGTGAGTGAGAAATATTCTATTGCTTATCATAAGAAAGCATTTCAACATTTGTGTGCTTTATTAAATGGATCTGTTTCTAAAATCATTGTTTCATTTTTAGATGATTATAAAAATGTACGGAAGAATATGACTGTGATTGGAGCTAGGATGTTGACGGAAGTAGATTACCGAGAGATTGGAGTTTCTTTTAGTAAGAGTGCGAAAGAATATGGGATGACAGTTCAGACGTGTTTTGAAGAAAAGAATTTAGTAGAATATGGTTTTATCAAGGAGGATTGTTTTTCGTCCTTATTGGCTTTTCAAATGACAGGGAAGATATTTCCAAAATGGAAAGCGAGAAAAGGTAAGTTGTGTCAATGTGTAGAGATGGTAGATATTGGAGCTTATAATACTTGTTCTCATTTTTGTAAGTATTGTTATGCGAATTATGATGAAAAAAAGGTAGAGATAAATAGAACATATCATGATCCAACTTCAACTTTACTGATTGGAACATTACAAGATGATGATGTAATAAAAGTACGGAAAGATAAGTAGGGATGAATTGAGCTTTATAGATTGGGTATGATAATATAGATATGGAAAAGAGTGATGATATGAGAAATAAAGTAGTGATTATTGGATGTGGCAATGTTGGTATGAGTTATGCTTATGCATTAATCAATCAAAAGACATTTGTTACGGATTTGGTATTAATTGATATTGATTCTAAACGTGTTGAGGGAGAAGCCATGGATTTAAGTCATGGAATTCCTTTTGCTCCTAGTAAGGTTAATGTGAAGGCAGGTACTTATGAAGATTGTAAAGATGCGAAAATTGTATGTATTTGTGCGGGTGCAAATCAAAAACCAGGAGAGACAAGACTTGATTTAATTAAAAAGAATTATCAGATTTTTAAAAGTTTAATACCACAGGTTATGAATAGTGGTTTTCAAGGTATCTTTTTAGTTGCTACCAATCCTGTTGATGCGATGAGTTATTTTACGTATCGTTTATCAGGACTGCCAGCTAGTCATGTGATTGGATCAGGAACGACACTTGATACTTCTCGTTTACGTTTTTTGATTAGCGAGAAATTAGGAATTAACGCGAAGAATATTCATGCATATGTTTTAGGGGAACATGGCGATAGTGAGTTTGTTCCATGGAGTCATGCTAGTGTGGGACTTGATTTGATTACTTCTTATTTGAGTGAAGAAGAAAGGAGCGAACTTTGTGATGAAGTAAAGAATGCAGCTTATGAAGTGATTCAACGAAAAGGGGTTACAAATTATGGAATTGGGATGTGTCTGGTACGTATTACCAATGCGATATTAGGAGATGAAAATACAATTTTATCTGTTTCTACTTATCATGAAAAAGAAAAAGTATTTATTAGTACACCAAGTATTATGAATCATGAAGGTGTCAAAAAACAAGTTTTATTTCCATTAACAGAAGAAGAGCAAGCGCGTTTAGATCATTCTATGAAAGTCATTCGAGAGGCTATTTTATCAGTAGAGTATGAGAGTACTAACAACTAAAGAACCATTTGCCTCTCTCGTTGCTTATCGTATTAAGAGAATAGAAACGAGAAGTTGGAAAACAAAATACCGTGGAGAGATTTATATCCATGCTGGTCTTGCCAAAGTAAATGTCAAAGATAAACGTATTCAGCATTTGATGACATATCTTCCAAATCCAACTCCT
>CALVKP010000106.1 GCA_944332735.1 uncultured Bacilli bacterium
TGAGGTCTACGAAATGGTGGTAATTCTAATACAAATGAGGATGGCATTCCTTTTAATACTGTTTTAGATAGACCACTTGATACGAGAAATGTCATTATAATACCAAAGAGAATAATGGCAGTTAAAATAAGGGCATTTAAGATAGAATTTTGAATACCTGGTTGAAAACCTACTAAAAACATGGTAATGATAGAAATCATGGTTGGAAATCTACCATTACATGGTACAAAATTATTTGTAATCATTGCAATTAATCGTTCTCTAGGGGAA
Organism: uncultured Bacilli bacterium; assembly: GCA_944332735.1. Classification (GTDB taxonomy): domain Bacteria; phylum Bacillota_I; class Bacilli_A; order RF39; family UBA660; genus UMGS2016. The sequence continues at coordinate 271 of CALVKP010000106.1, forward strand.
TCTATAATTCTTGTCCCTGTTACTCCTACTGCATTACACCCAAATCCCATACACATCGTTAAAGCTTGTTTTCCACAGGCTTTACATTTCGCAAATTGTTTATCTAATTGAAATGCGATTCTAGGTAATAAACCAAAATCTTCTAATAAAGTAAATAAGGGGAAAAAGATAGCCATAGGAGGTAACATAACAGATATTACCCAAGTAACTGTTTGATAAGCGCCATCTAATAGAATTCCACTTACCCATTTTGGAAGTGTAAAAAGTTCAAAAAGATATTTCAGCCATCCACTTAGCCATGAGAAAAATTGGAATAATAATTGGGATGGATAATTCGCGCCTACCATTGTGATCCAGAAAATAAGAAATAAAAATAAAAGCATGATTGGAATCCCAGCCAAAGGATTCATAAATAGTTTTTCTAACCTTTGATGTGTTTTATGATCTGTTTGCTTTTGTATTATTACTTTTTGGCAAATGCTCTCAGCATGATGAAGCATTGTTTTTACAGTGTGATTTTTTATAAAATGATATAAGATTCCTACTTGTTTTAAACGTTCTCTTTCTTCTTTTATGATTTTTATAAGTGCTGGATGATCTTCTAATTGAAAGTTTGTTACCTCTTCTAATCGTTGAATGATACTATGGTCATTTTCTAATAATTTAAGGGCGAAAAAACGTGAAGATAAATTGTTAGACAAATATAACTTTAACTTTTCTTCAATTCGTTTTAAAGATTGTTCTAAATCTAGTTCATATTTTGTTTGAATGATTTCTTTTTTTGAATGGATTGTTATTTCTTCTATTTGTTTTACTAATTCATTTAAACCAATTTTATCTCTAGCACAAGTACCGATAACAGGAACTTGTAATTCTTGAGATAATTTTTCTAAATCAATTTGAATACCTCTTTTTTTGGCTTCATCTAATAAATTGACACAAACAATGACTTGATCAGTCACCTCTAATATTTGTAATACAAGATTAAGATTTCTTTCTAAACATAGAGCATCACATACAACAATAATCGCATCATAATGATCGAAACAAATAAAATCTCTAGCATGTTCTTCTTCTTTAGAGTGTGTCATTAAAGAATAAGTACCTGGTAAATCATATAGTTTATAATTTGTATCATGATATCCGTAATATCCATAGGCATTTTCTACCGTTTTACCAGTCCAATTTCCTGTATGTTGTTTTAATCCTGTTAATTCATTAAAAATAGTACTTTTACCAACATTGGGATTTCCTGCTAAACCAATAATCTTCTCTTTTGTATATTTCTTTTGATATCCTTGTTTATAATACATCTTCATGATGACCTCTTATAACATGAATTTTTTTAGCATCTTTATTTCTTAATGCAATCACTGCACCACGTATCATATATGCGGTTGGATCTTTCATATAGCTTTGATATAAACTAGTTACTTTCGTTTCTTCTGTTAACCCAATATCTAATAAACGTCTCGTCATATTCTCATCTACATCTATCTTTGATACAATTGCACTTTCTCCGATAGAAAGTTCATTTAGGGTCATAATTTCACCTGATTTCATTTTATCTAGTTTATTATATGTATCAAAAAAAGAATGGGAAGTGAAATATCCCATTCAAAATATTAAGGTCTCTATTTTTAGTTTTGAAAATGAATCTTTTTCTTCTTTGTTTTCTTCTTTTATCATGGAAAAAACACCTGGATTATTTGCAGTTTGTTCGTAAAACCATTCTATAACATCTTGGTATTGCTCAAAGTTATCCTGTTGAAACGATTCAATTAAAAAATCTAATAAATTCATTTGACGATTATATTTTGTATAAATGATACCTGATTCTGGAAGATAGCATTCTAATTCATGCATACAATTACGGACACTTTTCTTTTCTTTTTGAAATGTTATCATCTTGGATAATAAGATATCCCCTAAAAATTCTGTAAATTCCCAAGGAGTAATATATCCTGTTTTAGATAAATATACTTTACCAGTATTTCCTCTAATTTCTTTACGATATATGTCAGAATATAATATTTTCTTTTTGGTGAAATAAGTATCTGCAATATATTCTAAAAATAAACGAGCTTGTTCACGGATTCCATTACTTCTTAAGAAAGTACCATCTGGTTGCATAAAACGAATGATATTTAAATATAAAATATTTTGAATACTCTGATAATAACCATCATCTGTAACAAAATAACTAGGTGATGTCATTAGATTTAAACTTTGTATTAATTCTATATTACTGGTTGCATCTTTTTGTTCAAATAATTGAAATTTATCCCAAGTATCACTATTAAAACACAGTTTTTGTTGAGAAATATGATATTGGCTCAATTGGTGTTGTAATTGTTCCATTAAATCATCAAAATAATATGTATTGTGTTCTAAATATGTTTGAATAAAACGTGGTAATATTTTTAAAATTTCTTTTAAAGCTTCACTTTGATATATGTGTGTAGAAAGATATTGTTTTATTTCTTCTATCATTCTGGAAATTAATGTACGATATGTATCAAGTTTGTTACCATTTGTAATAGGAACAATTTTTTTTACTTCAATAAAATAATATGCCATATCACGTAAAACTTCTTTATCATTTATGATTCGTTTTAACGTTTGATCTGTAATCGTATCATAGAATAAACGTGTTCTAAGATCATTGTATGATTCTGCTTCGTATTCTGGTTCATCCCCATATCCAATCCATTGATCTATTTTTCCAACTAACATGGGAGGATTTGGTGTTCTTTTCATAATTTCTGGATATTCTCTTTCAAATTCTTTTAATATTTCTATATAATCTAACAAATGAAAAGTATCTGTATAAATAATAATCTTATCATCACGAGCTACTTCACTGGTATCAAATTTTAAATTATAAGATAAGGATTTTTCCGTAAATTTTTCTAATAAACGACGAATGATAAAATCAATATCACTATTTTGACAGTTTAAATAAAGACGATGATGAATAGGTACGATTAATCCTTGTTGGCAGTTTATTTTACGACTTTCTAAATGGCACCATTTACTGGTCTCAATACCGAGAATTTCTCTTAAGAAAAACTTTGATATAAATGTGTCTTTTTCCATTTCTTGATAAGTTGTTATCTTTTTTAAAGATTGATATAACATTGTTAATTCTTCTTTTTTATAGACATAATCAATAGGAAATTGTATTGTTTTTTTATCTAATGAGCAGATACTGTTACGCCATGTTTGAAAAATTTCTTCATATAATTTTTGTTGTTCTTTTAAATTTCTATAATCTTGTTTGTAATGATTCGCATTTAATAAAGATGCATAGAAATCATGATATGAAAGTGGTGTTTCTGATACGTAAAAACGGATCATATTTTTTAAATAGGTTTGATCGAATTTATCTATTTTAATCTGTTCATAAAGTTCTATATACTTTCCCATATGATCACCTTAATTATTATATCACAATTTATTTTAAGAAAAAAAGATGTACAAATACATCTTTTAGTCTAAAATATTTTTTAAAACAATTGTTTTTGTTCTTGACATTTCTTTTAATGTAGTAGAAATACCTTCGTTTCCGATTCCACTGTGTTTCCATCCACCGAATGGCATTTCAGCAGCACGATAGAAACTTGCTCCATTGATGACTGCTCCACCACATTCTAATGCATTACAAACTTTGAAAGCCATCTTCATATCTTCTGTGAATACACATCCACAAAGACCATAGTTAGATTGGTTTGCAATTTCAATGGCTTCTTCTACTGTATCAAATCCAATGACTGGGATAACAGGTCCAAAAATTTCCATATCTTTTGCTACTTCCATATCTCTTGTTACATTATCAAGAATTGTTGGTTCATAGAAAGCACCATTACGATGTCCTCCACATACAATCGTAGCTCCTGCAGCAACTGTTTCGTTTACTTGTTGTTCTACTCCAATGGCAGCTTTTTCACTGATTAAGCATCCGATTTCTGTTTCTGGATCTAATGGGTTACCAACTTTCATAGAAGCAATTTTTGCTTTCATTTTATCGATAAATTCTTGTTTTCTACTGTTATGAATTAAGAATCTCTTACTAGCACAACATACTTGTCCTGTATTGTAAAGTCTTCCCCATACAGTTTCTTCAATGGCTTTATCCATATCTCCGTCTTCTAAGAATAAGAAAGCATCATTTCCTCCTAATTCAAGCATAACGTGAGATAAGTTTTGACTTGCAGTTTTCATTGTTTCCATACCAACTTTTGTACTTCCTGTTAAACTAATTAAGTGTACTCCAGGATGTGCAGAAAGAGCATTTCCACAAATTTCTCCACTACCAGATAAAATATTGATTACTCCATCTGGAATTCCTGCGATTTTTAATAGTTCACAGTATTTATGTAATGTAAGTGGATTTGTACTTGATGGTTTTACAATAACTGCATTTCCCATAACAAGTGCAGATGGTACTTTTTGACCAAATAAATCACATGGGAAGTTAAATGGAATAATA
>CALVKP010000107.1 GCA_944332735.1 uncultured Bacilli bacterium
TGGTGGTGGTAGCTTCGGTGGAGGCGGTGGAGGCGGAAGCTTCTAACGAGAGATGTCAAACATGACATCTTTTTATTTACAATATTCTATTATTATCATATAATGAAAGAGGGATACTTACTAAGTGTCCACTGATATGTGAATCACTTAGCGTATGCTAGGTGTTTTTTCATATAACTGTAAAGGAATATCAAATTCCTTTTCCATTTATAAAAAAATGTGATAAAATGTAAACAGTAGGAGACTAGGTGATGAAATATGAGAAATAATAAACATGTTAGCTATCAGTTACCATGGGGGGGGGGTTAGTAAGTAATACCCTATATTTCTCATACTCTTTTTACAATTTAATTGATTATACAAAATTTAAAAAGTTGTTTTCATAGTGGAAGCAACTTTTTTGCGATGTGCAAATAAAGTAAAAATAAGTAGTGTAAAACACCTGGGAAACCTATATAAATCAACGAATAATTGTGATAAGATGAAGGAAAGGTAAGGAGTAGTAAATATGAAAAGAAGTCATAAAGTAAAAGCACAACATTTCTTAATTGGTACAATATGTATCGCAGCATTTTTGATGTTAGGAATCGGATATGCAATCTTAAGTCAACAATTAGACATCAATGGAACAGCTCAGATTACATCTAATTGGAAGATACTATTTACAAGTGCAGAAGAAAACCAAATGGTTGATGCGACGACAATAAGAAAAGAAATCACAGACTTAACAACATTAACATTAGATGTAAATCTAACACAACCAGGAGCAAGTGCGATATATGATGTAGTTATAGAAAATCAAGGAGATTTGGATGCAGTATTATCAAGTATTAACGGAGTAGATGAAAGTAATAGCAAGGACCCAAAGTCAATTAAAGTCAGTGTAGAAAATATTAAAGTAGGAGATTCATTACTTGCAGGAGAAGATAAAACATTCCAAGTAAAAGTATATTGGGATGAGAATGTAGATTTCAGTGAAACAAATATGCAAAAAGAAATAGAAATCACATTAACATATGAACAAAGTGATGATGGAGTCCCAGTAGGTCCAATACCAGGAGATGGAGTAGACATGGGAGGACAAGACGTAGAAGTAGTAACCTCAGGAGATGGACTCTATGAAGACCAATATGAAACAGGAAGATATATTTACCGTGGAAGTAATCCGGATAATTATATTCAGTTTAATAATGAACTATGGAGAATAGTAGCCAAAGAAACAGATGGAACATATAAGATAATCAGAGATGAATTACTACCACAAAATGAAGGATATACATTTATGGCGTATGATGCACGTTATCATCGCTCAACCGAAAATAATACATACTGTACAAGACCAGATAATGGATGTGGAGTCTTCGCAGCAGTCAGTGGAACATTCCAAACACCAAATGGAAGTTATAGTGGAACAGTAACAGAAGATTCAAGTATCAAAGAATACTTAAATAATACATACTATCCAACATTAACAGGAATTGCAAAGGCCCAAGTACAATCTCATACATTTAATATAGGATGTGTGCAATATTTAGATGAAAGTGGAAATGATAGTATCGAGAAAAACATTGCCGGAGAAAAGATGTACAAATGGACAGGGAATGTAGGACTAATCAATGTCAGTGATTTATTAAAAGCAAGTACCAATACTGCATGTACCTCAGCAACAGATGAATGGAATGCAGTAATGCAAGAAGTACCGCAAGAAACATGCGGGTCATATTTAACAACAATGTCACCAATTAATGAAGAAGTAGGAGAAATCGGCTACTGGACAATCAATGCTTCTTCTTCGGAGTCTGGTAACGACCCGCACAATGTCTGGGTTGCGGCTTTCGCTCAGGGCATTAGCGGGTTCACTGACGGCATAGCACACTATGACTATGATGGGGCGCGTCCAGTTCTCTATTTGAAATCAGATATTGAACTAACAAGCGGAACAGGGACTAAATTAGACCCATTTATCATTGCTTAAAAAAATAGCTCAGTTCATTTGAACTGAGTTTTTAGATCATTTGATAGTTTGATGTGTTTGAGAATTTATTATCATTTTGTATCATTTGTTCTAAACGATTGACACGTCGCTCTAGGGAGTCAACTTGAGATTGTAGTTGATTTAACATAGAATCATTTGTGTTTAATTGTTGTTGGGTTAAAGGATTGACACTTTGATTCATGATTGGGTATGTACCCATAGGTCCAGGCATTGGATATGGCATAGGCATCCCTCCTTGCATTGGCATCATACCATTCATTTGATATGTTGGATACATATTTCCTCCACAGTTACGATCTTTTTTCATAATACACTTCCTTTTCATTCTAATTCATTATATGTAAAAATAGTTTGTTTGTACCATATTATTTTCATTTTTCTACTTTTTTTGTATGGGATGGCATGATATAATAATTTTGGTGGTTTGATGAGATTAAAAAAAGTACCTGGTGCTTTGGAAAGAATAGAAGCATCGGATGAAGTAATAAAAGATGGAAGTAAATATCGTGGTCATTATGATTCTTTATTTTTAAAAAAACAACCAATTCATATTGAGATTGGAATTGGAAAAGGGAAGTTTATTACTGAAATGGCTGAATTGCACCCAGAGATTAATTATATTGGGATTGAAAAGTATGATAGTGTTTTGATTCGTGCTTTAGAAAAACAAGAAGAGAAACAATTACCTAATTTAAGATTAATGCGTTTGGATGCAGAGAAGATTGCGGATGTATTTGATCATGAAATAGAGAGAATTTATTTAAATTTTTCGGATCCATGGCCAAAGAAACGTCATGCGAAAAGAAGACTTACAAGTCCTGAGTTTTTAAAAGCATATGATATGGTTTTTAAAAATACAAAAGAGATTATTATGAAGACAGATAATCGTAAATTGTTTGAGTATTCGATTATGTCATTTACTGATTATGGATATCATATTGAAGAGATTTCCCTAAATTTATATGAAGATGAAATAGTAGAAAATGTAGCAACCGAATATGAAACAAAGTTTCATAATTTAGGTTTTCCTATCTATAGAATGGTAGTAAAAAAGATTAGACAAAAAATTGACATGTAAAATTGTGTTAAAATTAGGTGAATTGAAAAAAGTTTGTTATAATGAGCTAAAGAGTGGTGAGGTATCTTGAAGAAAAAGGGCTTAGTGATAATGCTC
>CALVKP010000108.1 GCA_944332735.1 uncultured Bacilli bacterium
TACCATCACAAATACATATCAATATAAAGATCAGGTAGGTTCAACAAGTGGAACAAGTGAAATTACTCCACCAAATACAGGAGTAGTAGAAACACCAAATGAAAGTAATCAAGCTTTCTATTTATCAGGAATTGCTCTACTTGCATTATTCTTATTAAAGAAACGATATGAAGGATAGTCAAACTATCCTTTTTATTTGCACCTATCTGCACTTTATGTTAGAATAAAACTAATTTGGAGGAACTATGAAAAAGAAATATGTGATTTTAATAGTATTTGTAATTATCATTGGAATTATTTTTTCAACTTCTTTTATCATGCAAAAAGATAAAAAAGAACCAGTTCATACTACCGTATCATCTCCAAAAGAACATACAGTGGAAGAAAATAAATATGAGCAACTAATTCGTGATTATCCGCAAAATGTCATTGCATTTATTGAAATACCTGGTGTCTTTATACAACCAGTTGCACAAACGACAGATAACGATTATTATTTAACACATAATGTTTGGCAAGAAGAAGATAGTAACGGTGCTATTTATTTAGACTATCGAATTCATTTTAATCAAAGTCCTAAGTTCATTATATATGGACATAGTGATCCAAAACTGTCCCTTCCATTTGCTTCTTTAGCGCGTTATGATGATGAATCCTTCTTTTATGAACACAACATAATTTATTTATATACAAAAGAAAAAACATATACCTTTCAAGTTTTCTCATCCTATGTTGAAACCAGTGATTTTGATTATTTAAATTTAGAAAGTTATAATGGCCTTACTTGGTTAGAACATTTACAAAAGCTAAAAAATAAGTCTCAATATCAAACGGATCTTTCATTAGAAGAAAATAAAAAAGTATTAGTATTACAAACATGTAGTTTCGATACAAAATATCAGAATTACCACCAAAAATATCGTGTTGTAGTAGCCATTGAACAATAAATATATGGACACTTTGAAAAACTCTTGCATATATTATGGTGAGGGGTGAGTAAAGTGGCCACATATAAAGAAATTGTAACAAAAGCTGTGATTGGAAAGGGTAAGAAATATTTTAAAAATAGTTATTCTTTAAAACCAGCTGATAAGCCTTCAAACGTTCTTGGTTGTTGGGTGATTAATCATCAATTTAAAGGTTATAAGTCCGGAGAAAACGTAGGTGTAGATGGTTCTTTTGATGTAAATATTTGGTATTCTTATGAAAATGATAGTAAAACAACAGTTGTAAACAAAAAGATTGAATACAATGAAGCGTTTCATGTAAAAACAAAAGAAAATACAAGTTTAACTGGCGATACAGATATTATTGTAAGAAGTTTAAAACAACCAACTTGTAATAATGTTCAAATTGATCAAGATGGTACCATTCATTTTGACATTGAAAAAGAATTAGGAGTAGAATTAGTCGGTGAAACAAAAGTAAAAATTGCCATTGAAGATGATGAAGAACCATGGGAAGAGATAGAAGATGAACCAACAGAAGAAGTTATGAAGGAAATTGACAACCAAGTAAATGAAGATTATATCCATGAAAACACCAATGAATAATTGGTGTTTTTATACATATATTTAACTGTCAACCAAAAATAGTTGACAATAAACAATGATTATGCTAGAATGTTTACAGATTGGAGGGAATACTATGGCAGTTAAATTAAGACTAAAGAGAATGGGTGCTAAGAAAAAACCATTTTATCGTGTTGTAGCAGCTGATTCTAGAGCAAAAAGAGATGGAAAAGTGATCGCTGAAGTTGGAACTTATAATCCATTAAAAAATCCTGCAGAAATTAACTTAAACAAAGAAGCAATTATGGAATGGTTAAGTAATGGAGCAGAACCTACTGATACTGTAAGAAACATCTTAAGCAAAGAAGGAATTTTAAAAGAATTCCATGAATCAAAAGCTAAGAAAGCAAACTAAATTGGATTTCGTACCACTTACTGAATTTTTAGTAAAATCAGTTGTAAAAGAACCAGATATGGTTCGTGTAAAAGCTTTTGAGGATGAAGAAGACAAAGTCGTTATTGAAGTATTAGTAAGTCAAGAAGATATGGGACGTGTAATTGGAAGAAAAGGAGCAATTGCCAATGCAATTCGCACCATTGTACAAGCTTCTAGTTATATCCATGAAAATAAGTTAGTTACAATTAATATTGATGCATTTTAAAATAAGTTAGGATATCCTAACTTATTTTTCAAATAAATGTCTAATAGAAAGTAAATGATTCATTTTCTCACATATTTTTGAAACATCTATGATAAAATAAAGATAGAAAGGAAAATGTTTATGGCAAAGAAAAAAGTAACAAAAAAACCGGTTAAAATAGAAAATGCACGTTCTATGAAATTTGCTTTGATTGTTATTTTAATCATTGGTGGATTATATTTAATTAGTCCGGAAAAACAAAAAGAAGAAATTAAAGAAGTAATCCCATCTGTACATGAAACAGAAACAATTACTTTAACGGATGATATTAAAAAAGAATATGAAGATTGGATTAAAAATATACACGATGGGTTAGGAGCAATTAGTACTGGTACTTTAAAAGAAGTAAGTGATGAAAATAAATTAAAGTTTTTATTAATTCATATTAAAAATACAAATCCATCGCAAACTTATCCATTAAAAGAAGGAAGTCCAATTACATGTATCAATAAAGACCAAGCCAATACATTGATTGCTACTTATTTTGCCAATGCATTTTCCGATGTTTCTATTTTACAATATCAAGAGGGAGAAAGTTATCAAACACCATTTAAAACAGATACAGGTTATTGTTATCAGATTACAGAAAATGATTTAAATATTACACTACCAACGACTTTAACGAGTATGAAGTTAGATAAAGAAACCAATATTTATACATTAACCTTTATATCAGAAAATTCTAATACCGTTTTAACAGTAACCCTTAAAATTAAAAATAATATGAAATTAATTCAAGAAATTTCTTATTTATAAAAAAGGAAACATGAAGTTGTAAGATAAATGTAGACACAAAAAAACGTGTCTACATTTTTATTATAATGAAATTACAATCACTATTTATGATTTAAATATGATAGAATAGATAAAGAAGGATGTGTTAGTATGACGAAGTTAATTCTTGCAACGATAGAAGAAAAACACCGTATTCTAAAACAATATGAACAACAACAAACATTAGATGATTTTAAATTTATATCACTTGCTGATTTGATGGAACTGTTTTATGGTACTTATCGGGATGATTATTTATTAGAAATGTATAAGAGGGGGTATTTACCAAGTGTATCGAGTGATTTAAAAAATATATTGTGGTTTGTCCAGACTGGAAAAAGTAGGAAAATCGAAAAATTATATCAATTACGCCAAGAATTGATTGAACGAAATATTATGATACCATCTACTTATCAAAAAATATATTTAAAAAAACAACAACTTATCATATGTGGTGAAATGAAATATCAAATACCAACTCATATTTTAAATGATTTAGAAAAAGAAGGAATTATCATTCAGTATCAAGAAGATATCATATGTAAAGAAGCAATTTCTTATACAGAGTTTTCTGATATTCGTGAAGAATTAAGTACGGTATGTCTAGATATATTAAAGAAACGTCAAGAAGATGTTTCACTAGATCAAATCCATATTTGTAATGTCTCATCGGATTACTTAGGTTTTTGTATTCATTTATTAGAATTATTTCAAATCCCATATACAGTAAAAGAACAATCATCTATTTATTCTTTACCACTGATTCAAGACTTTTTAAAACAGATAGAAATACAAGACGGTTCTATCAAAAAGATCGAAGAATTGATTCAGAAAGTGATTGTTAAAAATGAAGTAGAGCAAGATGCATTAGAAAAACTAGCTCGTATTTATGGGAAATACCGTCATAGTGATACATCTATTTCTATATTTTTACCAGTACTCATTTACGAATTAAAACATCTTTATTTAAAACCTACATTCGAAAAAAATGCCGTAACAGTTGATACATCATTAGAAAGTTATGGAAGTCAAGATGTATATTATGTCGTTGGTTTCAATCAAGAGACAATGCCACCAATATCTTTAGATTTAGATTATATCAGTGATGATGAAAAAAGAGAAATTGGTTTTATGGATACTACTACCAAAAATGAGCGTAATAAACAAAAAGTACTTACTTATTTACAAAGTAAAGAAACGTTATGGATTAGTTATGCGAAAGGAAGTTCATTTGCTAATTTTGAACCTTCTCCTTTGTTAGAAGTATTAAAACAAACAAGAAAGATAGAAGTAAAAGAAAAAGAATCTATCTATCAAAATCAAGCTTATAATCGTTATTTACTAGCCCGTAGTTTAGATACTTATTATAAATATCAAGAAAAAACAGATGATTTTCACGCTTTATTTCAACACACATTTATCGAAGATTATCAATCTTATCAAAATCAATATCAAGCAGTAAACGAAGATTATTTAAAAGAATATGTAAAAGGGGGAATGACTTTGTCTTATTCTTCTATGGATACATTTTTTCACTGTCCTTTCCGTTTTTATTTAAAACATATTTTAAAAGTACCAGAAAAACCAACAGGGAAAGCAACCATGATAGGAACTTTCTTTCATGAAGTGTTATCTAAATTGTACCAAGAAGAAGAGATCGATACATGTATTGAAACATCGATTCATGAAGTAGATACATTTACGAAAGAAGAACAATTTTATTTAGAAAAATATAAAAAAGAGTTAAAAGAAATTTGTACTTATTTAAAAAAAGAATTAGAACGAACAGAGTTTGAAGCAAAATACTTTGAGAAAGAATTTGAAATAGAGTTAGATGAAAAAGTGAAGATTCGTTTTATGGGAGTCATTGATAAAATCATGACTTTTACAGATGATGATAATACTTATGTCATTGTAATCGATTATAAAACTGGTAATACCAAGTTAGATTATAATAAAGTAATCTATGGACTGGATATGCAATTACTAACATATTTATATTTTTTAAAACACCATCCAGTGTTTCAAAATATGAAAGTAGCAGGGTTTTATCTACAACATATTCTCCCATCTGTTATGAATTATGATGAAAAGAAAAGTTATGCATTACAAAGAGAACAATTTTATCAGCTAGATGGTTATACAAGAAATGAAATTTCATTATTACATCATTTAGATCAACATTATTTAGAAGGTGGTATGGTAAGAAGTTTACGTGTCACAAAAAATAATACTTTTTATTCTACTGCCAAAGTCATCGATGAGGAAACATTAAATAAATTATTAGAAATTGTCGATGACAATATTCATACGGTTGTAGAAGCAATTCAAAAAGCTGATTTTAAAATCGCACCAATTCAAATAGGTAATGAGAAAAAAGAAGATGCAACAGGTTGTATGTACTGTCAATACTATGATATTTGTTTTAAAAAAGCAAATGATTATAAAACAGTAAAAGAATATAAGAATTTAGAATTTTTAGATGTATAGAATCGAGAGGTGAGAACAGTGAAACAAAAACCAGCAAATAGTACATGGACAGATGGACAATGGGAAGCAATTGCCACCAGAGATACTTCAATTTTAGTAAGTGCTGGGGCAGGGAGTGGAAAAACAGCAGTCTTAACAGAACGTATTCTAGAAATATTAAAAGAAGGACATTCTATTTTAGATTTAATTGTTTTGACATTTACCAATGCTGCAGCGAAAGAAATGAAAGACCGTGTGAAAAAGAAATTATTAGAGGCAATTCCTAATGGATATCCTAAGTTACAAAAAGAATTACAACTATTAGATCTAGCAAGTATCTGTACGTTTGATAGTTTTAGTTTAAACCTAGTCAAAAAATATCACTACTTGCTTGGAATTGAGAAAGATGTATCGATTGGAGATGGAATCTTAATTGAAACATTAAAACAAGAAAGTATTGATGAAACATTTCAAGAGTTTTATGAACAAAGTAATTCTGAATTCTTAAAATTATTAGATACATTTACTGTAAAAGATGACACAAAAGTTCGTAAGATAATTTTAAACCTTGCTAATTCATTGACAAGTCGTATTCATATTGAACAAGAACTAGAAGATTGTTATCAAAATTGTAATAGAAGTGAGATTCAAAAACAATTAGATCAATATATTAAAGAGATTCAAAAACAAGTAAAATTAGTCATAGAAGACATCAATCAAAGTTTAGAAAGTGCTCCAGAACCATTGTTACCGATATTAGAACAATTAAAGACAGAAATTGAACCTTATCAAAATACATATGAAGAAATTGCTTCTGTTTTTCGAACCATCAAATTACCTTCTTTACCACGCTCTAAAGAAATGGATGATGATATCAAAGATAGAATGAAAGAGATCTACCAAAATATAAAAAAACAGATTCAAGAAATTACGAATCTTTGTGTTTATCCAAATCAGGAATCATATATCGAAGAAGTGTTAAAAACAAAAGAGACAGTTGGTATTTTAAAAGATATATTAAAAGTCTATTTTGAAAAATTATTGCAGAAGAAAAAGAAACAAAACATATATGAATTTCACGATATTGGACGTTTTGCAATCCAACTTTTAGAAGAACATGAAGATATTAGAACGTATTATCAGAACCATATTTATGAAATCATGATTGACGAGTACCAAGATACGAACGATATTGGAACATACTTTGTATCAATGATTGAAAATAATAATGTATATACGGTTGGAGATGTAAAGCAATCTATTTATCGCTTTAGAAATGCCAACCCTAACATATTTATGAATCAGTTTTATCGTTATCAAAAAAATGAGGGTGGTAAACTAATTACACTTTCTAAAAACTTTCGTTCTAGAAAAGAAGTCGTTGATGCGATTAACTTTATTTTTCAAGCAATTATGGATGAGAAGGTAGGGGGAGTTCATTATTTCAATCAAGAAGAAATGATCTTTGGAAATCTTTCTTATGAAAAAGTAAAAGACCAAAATACCAATTATGAGATCGAAGTATTAGATTATTCATATCGAGAAAGTGAAGAGGCAAAAAGATATCGTAAAGAAGAAATAGAAGCGTTTATGATTGCCCAAGATATTAAGAAACGAATCATGAATCGTGAAATGATTCAAGACAAAGGGCAATTGAGACCTGTCACATATTCTGATTTCGCAATATTACAAGATCGTAAAACAAATTTTGACTTATATAAAACGATTTTTACCTATTTAGGAATTCCAATTACGATTCATAAAGAAGAATCATTTTATGCGACGGATGTTATTTATACAGTGAAAAGTATTATCCAATTAATCGATTGTATGGTAAGAAGAAAAGATAATAAAGAAGCTGTTCTTCATCCATTTTTATCGCTTTCTCGCTCTTTTTTAGGCGGTTTTAGTGATGATAGTATCTTCCGTTTATTAAACCGTTCTAAGAAAGAAAAAAGAACTATTTTTCAATGTATGCAGGATGAAAGTGATTTTAATCTTTTATACGAGAAATTAAATGATCTCGCTAATTACTCTAAAACACATACAATCTCCTCATTGATGAGAGAAATATACCACACGTTTCAACTGTTTGATGCTGTCATTCAATTAGGAGATGTAGAACTAAATAGTGATAAATTAGTATTTCTTTTAAATCTATCTAAAACACTAGAACAAAATGGTTATGATTTAAGAAAATTAGTAACTTATTTTGAACAGTTAGATATAAATACATTAGATGTTAGTTTTGATGTCAAAAAGGAAAGTAATGTCGATGCAGTGAATTTGATGACAATTCATAAGTCCAAAGGATTAGAATTTCCTATCTGTTATTTTTCAGGACTTACAAAGTTATTTTCTAAAGCAGATACCAAAGAACGTTTCCTATATCAAAAAGATTTTGGGATGATCGTTCCATACTTTGAGGATGGAATTCGCGAAACATTTTATAAAAAATTATTTATCGCGAAAAATGATTTAGATGATATTTCAGAAAAAATACGTGTATTTTATGTTGCCCTTACAAGAGCTAAAGAAAAAATTATTTTAGTGGCACCACTCAGTGATGCCAAAGAAATAACTCCTTTTATTCAAATTGTACCGGAGAAAATTCGTAAACATTATAAGAGTCTATATGATATTGTTGCATCCTTAAAAGAGTTATTCACACCATATACGACCCATATTTTATTAGAACAATTACAATTAACCAAAGAATATGATCAAAGTCATTTTGAAGTGTTAGATACAAAAGTAGTAACCCCATTTTCTAATTTATTATCTATTCATGAAGAAAAAGAAAGCATGAATCATGCTACATTCTCTCATAAACCAACTACCATTTCATTTGAAGATATGGATAAAATGGAAATAGGAACCAAAATGCATCAATACTTAGAAATGATGGATTTTCACCATCCTGAAGAAAGTTTTGCTTATTTAAATTTAAGTGCATTTGAAGAGAAAAAAATAAAAGCATTCCTCCAAACAGATTTTATGAAAGATGTGAACCAATATCAAGTATTTCACGAGTATGAATTTATCTGTACCACAGATGAAGGAGAGAGTAATGGGATTATCGACTTATTATTAGTAGGAGAGAAAGATGCAATGATTGTCGATTATAAATTAAAAGAGATTCATAAAGAAGAATATCAAAAACAAGTAAGAGGATATATG
The DNA here is from genome assembly GCA_944332735.1 of uncultured Bacilli bacterium. GTDB lineage: Bacteria > Bacillota_I > Bacilli_A > RF39 > UBA660 > UMGS2016. The sequence goes on from CALVKP010000108.1 coordinate 8,636, forward strand.
AATTATATAAAAGCAAAATTAAATATCCCAGTATCTGGATATTTATATTCTATCTTAGATGAAACATATCTTTCTGTAGAACAGTAATGATACTGTTCTTTTTTGAAAATAGACAACTTTTAAAATATTTGATATAATGTTTAAGTCTTTTAACATGAAAAAAAGAAAGGAGCGATTATTTTTGAGTAAAATAAAAATATTTAGTCTTGGTGGATTAAATGAAAATGGTAAAAATATGTATATTGTAGAAGTCGACCAAGATATTTTTGTATTTGATGCCGGGTTAAAAAATGCAGATGA
>CALVKP010000109.1 GCA_944332735.1 uncultured Bacilli bacterium
AATTACTAACACAATTATATGGAGAAGCATTAGTAATTGCCAATGCCACTGGATGTTCATCTATTTATGGAGCTAGTGTTCCAGAAATGCCATATCAAATACCTTGGGCAAGTTCTCTATTTGAAGATAATGCTGAATTTGGTCTTGGAATGGTGATTGCTAATAAAGTTATGAAAAAGCGTATTCAAACGTTAATGGAAATCCATATAAAAGATCATCCAGAGTTATATCAGAAATGGATAGATTATCAAAACGATGTGACTGTAACAAACGAGGTTTATCAAACACTTAAGGAAGATACACCTGATTATTTAAAATCCTATTTACCATATATCAAAGCAAGTATTTTCTTCTGTATTGGTGGAGATGGTTGGGCTTATGATATCGGTTTTAGTGGGATTGACCAAGTACTAGCAAGTGATGAAAACTTAAATATACTTGTATTAGATAGCCAAGTATATTCTAATACTGGAGGACAGGCAAGTAAAGCAAGTCCAAAGGGAAGTATTGCTTCCTTTGCTTCAACAGGAAAGAAAACCTATCAGAAAGATTTAGCGACCATTGCAATGCAATATCCAAATGTCTATGTTGCTACTGTCTCTTTAGGAGCAAATGCAATGCAGACCATTCGCGCCATCAAAGAAGCAGTAGAACATCCAGGACCATCTATTATCATCGCATACTCTCCATGTATCGCTCATGGATTAAAAGGTGGTATGTCAAAATCTATGGAGAGTGAAAAACTTGCAACGGCATGTGGATACTTTCCAATCTTTAGACGAAATCCAAAGACAGGTTTTACATTAGATAGTAAACAAGCTAACTTTGATGCTTATTACGATTATTTAAACATGCAGACAAGATATGCGATGTTAAAAACAGTCAATCCTGAAAAAGCAGAACAATTATTAAAAGATAATAAAGAAGCCGCTAAAAAACGTTTCTTATACTATCAATCATTAGAAAAAGAGAATGAATAATTCTTTTTTTCTTTAAAAAAATATGTTATACTTATGATAATAGAGAATAAAAAGAAAAGGGGTAACAGTATGAATTTAGAAAGTCATGGAAATATTACACCACTTTTAGAAAATATCGTATATTATATCAATGGAATTCAAGATGCAAGAGAAGGTAAAATTAATGAAAATAGATTACAGACATTAGGAGATATTGCTCATGAATTTTATATGTATGGTGTAAAAGATGAAGGAAATAGTCGTCTCATTGCATCGACAACTGGTACTATGATTGAATCAGTATACCATAAAGCACTTTCAGTATTAAGTAGTTCTACAGCAATTTATCAAGCAACGAATATTGTAGAACCACTTATCATTCAAACACAGATGTCAGTAGAAAATAGTTTATTAGATCATACAAATGTTGAAGATATGAAAAATGCTTTAGAACAATATCAATTAGATACAGAAGAATATGAAATACTTGCTAAACAATTTGCTGAATTATATCTTAGTACATTTAATAGTAAAATTATGATTGCTCAGAAAAAATTAATTAATGTGGCAAATGGTAAAAAAGCTTCAGAAGATTTAAGTGATTATATAGAAGGAATTCAAGAAAGTAGAAAGATAAAAGATAAAGAACTTTCTTTAAAAAAGTATAAGAAAAAAGGAAATATGTTTATCCAAGGGATGATTGCTGATAGAACAAGCCGCTCTGTCGCTTTGGTAAATGGAGAAGTAGATACTGAAAAATATGATCAAACATTATTACTTTTAACCATTGATATTGCGCAAAGTGAAGCCAATAGTGATTTATCTGTATTAGATCATGAGGAGAGAAAAGCAGTTGGATTATTAAATGCAGAACTATTAGCACGTGATTATCATAAAAGAAATAAAATAATAAACGATCATTTAAAAACAATTGAAAACACCTTCTTAAATGGGTATACAGATATGTACAATATGAAATTAGGAAAGACAAAATAGTTTGTCTTTTTTTTTGCCATTTGTTATAATGACAATAGGAAGGTGAGATATATGAAATATATCAATAAAAAACTATTAAAAATTATGTTAGGAACAGGTATTACCTTATCGACATTAGGTGGTACGATTTGGTTTATGAATCAACAACCACAACAAGAAAAAACAGAGGAAATAAAAGAAGAAGAACATACTGTTCCTGAATGGATTAATAAAAAAGAAGAAACTATTAATTTTTCCCCTGCAGTAGCATTACCAAATATTATAGATGAAAATTGGTTTTTTGCATTTCAAGCTGGATTACAAGATGCTAGAAGTGTAAATGTTCGTGAAACAGGTGCTTTATTTGGAAATGTACCAGAAGCATATCAAAATGATACTAGAGCATATCAAAGTGGGTGGGAGTCTGAATTGCTTTGTTATATGGACAATCATCCAACAGAAACTCCAACCAAAGATACAATTACAGCACATGTGATTGATCAGACAAAGATTTTAGGATATCCTGAAGTTCTAAAATTAGAGTGTCCAGAATCATATACAGAAGAACAAAGACAAGTATGGATTGATAGTTGTAATATGATGATTCAAAAACGAGAACGAGAAGAAGTTGAAATTACGAATGATTATGTATTTCAAGCAGCAATTGCCAAAGCATGTAGAGAACAAGTTATGTATACAGGGCAAACAGTAGGAACAATGCCAGAAGAATTTGCAGGTTTTGAAGAAGATTGGCAACGTGGTTGGAACCAAGTACTAGCAACATATTATACATACGCTACTATGGATCGCAGCAAACAAAGTTATACATGGGATGAAATATATCAAATTGCTGTTGATATCGCATATAACCCTGAAGTAAGAGCCAATGAATTAAATCTACTAGCTCCAAGTTGTCCAAAAAGATATAGTGATATGAATGATGCTTTTCAAGCTGGATGGGATACTGCATTAATGGAATATCAAATGAGTCAAAATGTAAAATAAATAGAGTCTTTCTTACTAGGAAGACTTTTTTATTGCATGAAAAAGCCACACCATTTGGTGCGGTTAAAATCTCCATTTAAGAATCTATTTTGTAAACCAATAATTCATAAAATCATATTTGTAAACACGATAGATTAAAGTATCATTTAATATATCAAATTTCGCAATCAAATTATGATTTTTATCATATTCTGTAAACGTAGAAGTCATACCAGAATCAACAACCGTATTTCCATCTATATCTTGTACACTACTAACAATTCCAGAATAATCAACATCAAAACTATCAACTAATTCAAAAGTACCTACATTCTCATTAATGAGATATTTATAATATTGTGATTTAAAATTATCTCCTTTTTCAGCTTTTCTTTTTGTTCCAATTCCAGGATAATTTTCTACCCAATTGAAATCAGGATTTGTGGTAGCTTCTCCATAATTATTATTATAAAAATAAATATAATATTCTCCATCTTCAAGACTATCATCTTTTTCTAATGTAATAGAATGTTGTCCACCTTGTAATGTAAAATCACCAACTTGGGTTAATAAATAATCACTATATTCTGTATCTTTCCAGAATGCTTCAGAACCAATTAAATAATCAATCTTTGGTTCTTCATAAATATTTGACATTTTAATAATAGTAGAAGTTTCTCTAGAACTTAATAGAACACTTTGATCTTCAGAATCATATTGAATCGCATTAATATGAATCCAATCTAGTTGATCTTTCTTTTCAGGAAGTATTGTCGTCTTTTTATAAGAAGCGAAATAATCTTTTAAATCAATTACTTTAGTAACATCTCCTGTTTCTAAATCTAATGATAATACTAAATCTTCTACTGTATCTGCACCTTTCCCATCAGCAAGTACAAGTAATGTATTATCTTTTCCAAATACATAATCATGATGCATTTCATAATTGCCAAGAGAGTAAATTCTTTCTACTTGTCCCAAACGATTTACTGCTGCAATTTTATTCATACCAACACTCATATAGAGTAAATCATCTTTAAATAACAAACGATCAGCACGATATCCTGTAAATGGAATTTCAGAACGAATCACACCATCATTATCATAAAGACATAAGAAATATGTTTTATTAGAATCATTTCCTAATACTGCATATAATCCATTTGCCAATTTTTCTTTACTTTTCCCATCCTCTTTATCTAATTTTACTTTTTTATTACTTAACAAACTACCAGCTTGAATATCAATAGATTTTGTTTTAATCACATCTCCATCCACATTGATTAATTCTAAAGTAATATGATTTACTTTATCAGGAATTAATCCTGTTAATAAATACTCATGCTCTGTTGTAAGATTATTCTCACCATCATTATATAAAGTATTTGTATAATCTTTAATATCACTATTATCAACATGTACTGTATATCTTAATTTACTTGGTGTAGAAGTTTTAAAATATACATAAAGAGAATTGGTATTTGTCTGATAAGGGTTCATAATCATAAGAGAGTTTTGAAATGAATAATTTCTAACTTTTTTAATCTCTTCAATTTTCTCATCTCGTTCTTCTTGGAACTTCTCCGTATAAACAGTTTTATAATCTTCTGTTTGGAATCGATATAAATATCCTCCATTTACTTTTCGGTATCCACTGCGTTCATTTTTAATTCCGATTGCTAAAACAATTGCTAAAATAATGATCGGTATTAAAAAATACAAATATTTCCATTTCTTTTTCATATGCTCCTCCTTAAGTATATTATAATATATATTTAAGAAAAAAAATATGTGAAATTATGTAGTTTTTTATTTTGATAATTTTTGTGTTAATACTTGTAGTAGATTTTGTTTCATATTTTCATCACTATATTGCCATATAATTTCAAAAAATACTCCTAAACCTGGTAATGTAATTTCATCTTTTTCTTGCATAGATGATTCAATGGATTCACGTATCTCCTGTTCGTTTGCATGTTCAAAATTTTTTTGTATACTATTTCTAATATCTATATTCATATCATCATTCCTTTCAATGATATTATGAACATGATAAGAAAAAATATACAATATCTCTATGCAAGAAGCATAAACTATGATATACTAAAGACAAGATATGGAGGTAATTATGAGTACAGGACTTATTATTTTAATTGTAGTGATTATACTTGTTGTATTACTTGTTGCTTTTGTTGCGAAAACATATAATACACTTGTATCACTTAAAAATCGTGTTCAAGATCAATGGGCACAAGTCGATGTTGTATTAAAAAGAAGGGCAGATTTAATTCCTAATTTAGTAGAAACAGTAAAAGGGTATGCAACACATGAAAATGAGACATTAGAAGCAGTGATTGCGGCTAGAAATGATGCGGTATCAGCAACAGATGCCCATTCAGAAATGGAAGCAAATAATGTACTTACAGAAGCACTAGGACGTTTATTTGCTGTAGCAGAAGCTTATCCAGACTTAAAAGCAAATACAAACTTCTTAGAATTACAAAGAACATTACAAGAAACAGAAGATAAAATTACTTATGCAAGACAATTTTATAATGATACGGTAATGTCATTTAATAATAAAATAGAAATGTTTCCATCTAATATCATTGCATCAATGTTCCATTTTAAACAAGCAGAATTCTTTGAAGCAAATGAAAAAGATAAAGAAGTACCAAATGTAAAATTCTAGACTTACCAAACGTAAGTCTTTTTTAAAAGTAGGAGTGTCAATATGAAAAAATTAAGAACATTAATATATGTATTGTTATTCACTTGTCTTTTATTTTTTATAGGAGTAAGAAATTTTAAAGCAAGTGAGACCCCAGTCATCGATCATTTTTATTCTGATATCACTGTTTTAGAAAATGGTGACTTAAAAGTAAAAGAACTTATTGTATTAAATGGAAAATATAATGGCTTTGAAAGAGTTATTAATTATAAAAATGAATATGCACCTGTTTTTGATGGAACAGAAAGTTCCTTTGAAGGAAGTGATATTTATAATGGGGATCAAATTATCCTCTCTAAAATTGCCGAAGTAAAGATTCCCAACAAGTATGATTTTTCTTTAATTAAAAAACCAGGTCAATCATTTCAAAAAGTAAATTCTGCTTCCAATGGTTCTAAAAGAAAATATGTTGAAACAAGTTCAAGTAACGGACAGATTTATCGTATGTATAATAAAAATAATAGTGGATCATTAGGATTTTATTTAGAATATACCGTAAAGAATGTTGCCATTCGTCATAATGATATTGCTGAAGTAGGATGGAATTTAATGGGAAATGAACTATCAAATCGTATTAACCACTATGAAGCATATATCCATATTCCAAACAATCAAAAAGAATTAAGAGCATGGGCTCATGGACCATTAAATGGTAATGTCGAACTCGTTAACAAAAAAACAATCAAAATCACAGTATCTGATATTTATCCAAATACATCTTTTGATACCCGTTTTGTATTTGATTTAAATGTGATTTTCAATAGTACAAAAACAACAAATATCACAGCTTTACCAATTATCTTAAATGTAGAAACAAAAAAAGCTGATGAAGCCAATCAAATGCGTGATCAATTAATTGATAAACAAATTCAAGTCGTTAAAATGGCTTTAGATAAAGTAGAAACGAGTTTAAGACCAAATGATTTAAAAGAAGTTGAAAAACAATTAAATATTCTATCATTCTATACAACAGAAGGAGAATACCCTGCATTACAACAACAATATAAAAATATATCTGAACAAGTAGAAGCTAGAATGACAACTTTAAAATGGATATTTGGAAGTATTTCTATTTTATATATGATTGCCATGGTTATTTATATCTATTATATCTATTTAAAATATGATAAAGAATTAAAAGTCAATCACATAGAATACTTTAGAGATATTCCTAATGACTATGGACCAGCTTGTGTCGATTATTTATTCAAACGTAAAATTGATAATCATTCATTTTCAGCAACACTTCTAAATTTAATCTCAGATAAAGTAATCAGTTATGAGAAGATAGATAAAAAGAATTATAAATTAACTTATCATGACAACGTTAGAACTTTATTTGAAGAAGAAGAAAAATTAATCACATGGATATTTAAAGGTAAAGAAGATGGAAAAGAAACAACCTTAGATACATTTAAAAAACAAGCTAAAACTTATTCTACTTTTTTAAGTGATTATGAACGATTTAAAACATATGCTTTAAAACATGCTAGAAGTTTAAACTTTTATGAAGTTCAAAACTTAAAAGGAATGCCACTTCTTGCTTCATTATTAGGTATTATACTTGGTATGTTATGTATTTATTTTGAAGTAGGATTATTATTCATCATTTATTTTATTGTAGGTATCGCAAGTCTTATCTACTTTGTTTCTATTCAAAAGAAAACGAAATTTGGAAGAGAAGAATATGAAAAATGGAATGCCTTAAAAAGATTTTTAAAAGACTTTGGAAAATTCGACACCAAAGATTTACCAGACATGATTCTATGGCAAAAATTCTTAGTCTATGCCTATGTATTTGGCTGTGCTGATGAATTAGAAAAAACAATGAAAATAAAAGTAGCAGAAATGGGAGATGTTCCAATGACTGGATATTATTATGATCCTACATTTACAGATATGCTAATCTTTAGTCATATTATGAATCGTACAATCAACAGTTCATTCTCTTCCGCATACAGTGCTAGATCTGCAGCCAGCAGCGGAAACTATTCATCAGGTGGAGGATTCGGAGGAGGATTCTCATCTGGTGGTGGTAGCTTCGGTGGAGGCGGTGGAGGCGGAAGCTTCTAACGAGAGATGTCAAACATGACATCTTTTTATTTACAAT
>CALVKP010000110.1 GCA_944332735.1 uncultured Bacilli bacterium
TGAAAGCTTAGAATACTTCAAGAAATTAGAAAAGATGGATTCTCGTATTCAAGTGCTACATAAAAAGAATGCTGGACCTGCTAAAGCTCGTGATTATGGAGTAGAACATTCTAATAAGAAAACAAAGTATATTGTATTAATCGACGATGATGATTTGATGGATCCAACATTTTTAGAAACTTCATATTTTTCTATGAATACACATCCAGAAGCAAGTTGGTGTTATTCTGATAATATTAACTTTGGAGAAGAAGAAAATACTTGGAATAAGAATTTCTCAAGTGATCGTATGAAGTATGAAAATATTTTAGTTTCTCATGCTTTAATAAAAAAAGAAGATTATCTGTCTGTAGGAGGATATGAATTAGAAGGTAAAGCATTATATGAAGATTGGATTTTCTGGTTAAAATTAATTGCGAAAAATAAGTTTCCAATTCATATGAGTTATTATGGATTTTGGTATCGTAGAATGCATGGTGGACAATTAAACAGTGCTAGAAAAAACCATAAAGATAATCTATCTATGGTAAAACAATATGCCGATAAGGTAAATAATCGTGTCAAAGCGATTGAATACCCAAAAGATGATTATAATTGGGATATGATACGTGAAGAAATTGATACGGTTGTTGTTCCAAAGTATAAAAAAGATGGCAAAAAGAATATTTTAATTATCATTCCATGGATGGTTTTAGGTGGTGCTGATAAATTTAATTTAGATCTAATTCGTTTAGTGGATAAAGATAAATATCGTTTTACAGTATTATCTATGCAACCAACTGAATATGCATGGCGTCAACAGTATAGTGAGTTATGTGATGATGTATTTGATCTATCAAGTTTTATAGATCGTAAAGATTGGTTAGCATTTATTAACTATATTATTGAATCTAGAAATATTGATTTAGTATTGAATACCAATAGTCAGAGTGGATATGCGATGTTGCCATATATTCGTGCGAAATATCCATCTATGCCTATTATGGATTATATTCATATGGAAGAATGGTATAATCGTAATGGGGGATATTCAAGGGATTCTGCAGGCGTTGGTTCTGTGATTGATAAAACGTTATTTTGTAATCAAAACAGTGAACGTATTTTGGTTGATTACTTTAAGCGAAATCCAGAATCAGTAGGAACTGTTTACATTGGAGTCGATGCGGATAAGTTTAATCCTGAAAAATATGATAGAAAGTCATTACAGGAAAAATATCATATTCCATTAGATCGTACGATTATTTCTTTGATTGCACGAATTGATTATCAAAAACGTCCATTTTTACTAATGCAGATAATTAAGAAAACAGTTGAAAAGAAAAAAGATGTATTGTTCTTAATTGCTGGAGATGGTCCATTACTTTCAGATATAAAGAAAATTGCTCGTGAGCAAAGATTAGATGATTATGTCCGCTTTTTAGGAAAGACTGATAAACCAGATGAATTGTATGCGATTAGTGATATAACATTAAACTGTTCGATTAAAGAAGGTTTAGCACTTACTGCATATGAGTCATTAGCAATGGGAGTTCCAGTTGTTTCTTGTGATGTGGGTGGACAAAAGGAATTAATTAATAAAGATACTGGAGTCATTGTACCATGTTTACAAAATGAAGAAGATATTTTTGATTTTAATTATCAAGAAGAAGAGATTCAATATTATGTCGATGGTATTTTGAAAATTTCAAAACATTTAGAACAATATAAGAAAGCATGTCGCAAACGTATTTTAGATGGATTTACAATTGATAATATGGCTGAAAATATGCAACGTGAATTTGAGAACTTATTAAACAAAAAACTATCAAAAACAAGTGATTTAACCAAACATTTAGATATTACAAAAGAATTAATTACTATGTTCTTCTTGGCTGATAAACCACAATATCAATGGTTAGTTGCAAAATATAATCGTGATGTTTATGGTATGGAAAAGCCAATGGAAGAATTAAGTAGAAAAGAAAGATTATTAATAAAAGGACAAGCATTAGCACTTAAATTACATATTCCAGAAGAGGCAGAATTATGTTTCCGTTTCTTCTATGAAATTGCCAGACAGATTAAACATTTTTTCGAATCAATTATTATGGTTCCTGTGCTACTTGTTCGCTTATTCTTTAAATTTATTGCATTAGAGTATCGTCGTATTAAGAGAATCTTAAAAAGAAAGTTGAGTGGAAGAAAATGAATGTATTTCAACGATTAAGTCAATACCGTGAGTTTCTTAGAACAAGTATTCGAAAAGAAATTCGTGGTAAATATAAAAAATCATTTTTAGGAATTTTATGGTCATTTTTAAATCCATTACTGATGTTAATGGTATATGCGATTATTTTTCCGATCATTTTGAAATCACCGGAAAAAAATTATACGATGTTTTTAATGACTGCTTTGATTCCTTGGACATTTTTTACAACAGGAATTACGCAAGGTGCAGCTGTTGTAATTGCCAATGCAAATATTTTAAAAAAGGTATACTTTCCAAGAGAAATTTTACCAATTTCAATTGTTACAAGTGGTCTTGTTAATTTCTTGATTTCTTGTATTATTATCTTTATCTTTTTGATTTTTACAGGGATTGGATTTAGTAAATATTTGATCTTTTTTCCATTATATGTTTTAATTGAATATCTTTTGATTTTGGGATTTGTATTTATCCTTTCATCTGTTACAGTTTATTTAAGAGATTTAGAGCATATTATCGGTGTTGTGATTCAAGCTTTGTTTTATGCGACACCAATTGTATATTCTATGAGTATGATTCCAAAGGCCTTTGATTGGGTATTTAAGATTAACCCAATGGCTTATGTAATTCAAGGGTTTAGAGATACACTTTATTATCAAACAATGCCAGATTTACATGGTTTAGCGATTATTTCTGTATTTAGTTTGATACTATTATATGTTGGTTATAAAATTTTCTATCGTTTACAAAAGAATTTTGCAGAGGAGTTATAGTTTATGGATAAATTGTATATTGTAGTACCTTTTTATAATGAAGAAGAAGTATTGCCAGAGACATCAAAACGTTTAAAAGTGAAGATGAATGAGTTGATAAAAGCGAAAAAAATTTCACCTGATTCTCATGTTGTGTTTATAAATGATGGTTCTAAAGATAAAACTTGGGAGTTAATTTCTTCATATAGTGAAAAAGATCATTTATTTGGAGGCATTAATTTATCACGTAATCGTGGACATCAAAACGCATTATTAGCTGGACTTATGACAGTGAAAGAAGATGCCGATATGGTTATTTCTATGGATGCAGATTTACAAGATGATATTGATGCAGTCAATCGTTTTGTAGATGCATATTATGCTGGAAATGATATTGTTTATGGTGTGCGTTCTTCAAGAAAAAAAGATACATTTTTTAAAAGAACAACTGCACTTGCTTTTTATAAATTAATGTCTCGTATGGGAGTAGAATCTGTTTATAATCATGCGGATTATCGTCTTATGAGTAAACGTGCTTTAAATGCATTAGAAAACTTTAAAGAAGTAAATTTATTCTTAAGAGGGATTATGCCATTAATTGGTTTTCCGAGTACAGTAGTAGAATATGAAAGAAATGAAAGATTTGCAGGAGAAAGTAAATATCCATTAAAGAAAATGTTAAATTTTGCTCTTGATGGGATTACTTCTTTCAGTGTTAAACCAATTCGTTTTATTACTGCAATTGGGTTTTTGATATCTGTTATTAGTGTGGTTATGTTTATTTATACAATTGTAAGACATGTTCTTGGTTTTACAGTTGCAGGTTGGAGTTCTATTATTATTTCTTTATGGTTCTTAGGTGGTGTACAAATTTTATCAATTGGAATCATTGGAGAATATATTGGGAAAATATATATGGAAACGAAAGGACGTCCAAGATTTATTATTGAAAATTATATGATTCATCATATAAAATCAAAAAAATAGAGCTATATTAAGGCTCTATTTTCATAGACGAAAACAGGAAAGTATTGTATAATAAAGATGGTGAAGAACATGAAAAAAGTATTATTTATTTCATCAACAGGAGGACATTTTAACGAGTTAATGCAACTAGAAAGTATGTTTTCAAAATATGATTATCATATTATTACTGAAAAAACAAAAGTAAGTAAAAGTTTAAAAGATAAATATGCAGATCGTATTGATTTTTTAATTTACGGAACAAAGTCTCATCCGATTACATATCCATTTAAATTATTAATGAATTGTTTTAAAAGTGCATATTTTTATCTAAAAATACATCCAGATTATATTATCACTACTGGTACACATACAGCAGGACCGATGTGTTGTATTGGAAAAATTATGGGAAGTCGTATCATATATATAGAATCTTTTGCTAATATTCATACAAAAACAGCAACTGGGAAATTACTTTATCCAATTTCTAACTTATTTATTGTCCAATGGAAAGATATGACAAAATTATATAAAGATGCGAAATATGGAGGGTGGATTTACTAATGGTTTTTGTAGTATTAGGGACGAATGATAAAGATTTTTCACGATTATTAAAAGCGATTGATCATGAAATAGAAAAAGGTACTATTCAAGAAGATGTGATAGTTCAAAGTGGAACAACAAAATATCATTCTAAATATATGAAGTTAATTGATTTTCTTTCCATTGATGAATTTAATAAATATATTGAACAAGCAGATTATGTGATTACCCATGGTGGAGTAGGAACAATTTTAGATAGTTTAAAGAAAAATAAAAAAATAATTGCCGTGCCTCGTTTAAAAAAATATAAAGAACATGTAAATGATCATCAACTTCAAATTATAACGGAGTTTGAAAAAGATGGGTATTTATTGGCTGTTGACGATTTAGATAAATTAGAAACTGCAGTTCAAAAAATAAAGAAATTTAAGCCTAAGAAGTTTCATTCTAATCAAAAGAAATTTATTCAGTTAATTGATAATTACATCAAAAAAGATAATCATACCAGTTGGTATAATCAGTATCGAGAGATGATTAATTATTTAGTATTTGGAGGCTTAACTACAGTTGTTAATATTGTTTCCTTTTTCATTATGGATTTAATGGGAATTAATACTTATGTTAACAATACAATCGCTTGGATATTGTCTGTTGTTTTCGCATATGTTACAAATAAGGTGTTTGTTTTTGAGAGTAAAACAACTAATTATAAAGAACTTACAAAAGAAATTAGTTCATTCTTTGCTGCTCGCGTATTTTCATATGTAGTAGATATGGCGGGAATGTACTTATTTGTAAGTGTGATGATGGCTAATAAGATGTTTGCAAAAGTAATTATGAATGTGGTAGTGATTGTTATTAATTACATTTTTAGTAAATTATTTATCTTTAATCAAGATAAAAATGCAAAGAAGATCTAAGGGCTCTTCTTTTTTTATTAGATTTATGATATGATGGAAGAGATAATAAGGGTGAGGCTTATGAAGATAATACTGTATTTGAATGATAAGAAAATTGATTTTTTGTTGCCACAACAAATTTTTGGTAGTTTTGGTTTTGATGAGAACAGCCAAGAAGAAAGTAAACTTATCCATATTGAGGCGAAAGATGGAAATTGGATATTGTGTAGTACTTCTGATGTTCAAATTATTGATCATAATCAGTATGTAAAAGAGATAAAATTAGAGCCAAACCAATTTTACGTTTTAAGAAGAGATGAAAAGAATTATTTGATATATGTTCAAGAAATTACATTTCCTGGATTTCAATTATATACATATCAAAAGGATTTACAAATTACGATTGGTAATCAACAAAATTGTAGTATCCAATATTTAATTCCATATATGCAAGGAGTGTTTGCGAAAATATATTATCGTGAAAATCGTTTAATGATAGAACGTGTTGGGAAAGGGAATGTTTATATCAATCGTATTGCACTAAAAGAAAATGCTTATTATATAAAAAATGGTGATTTTATAGATATATATGGTTTACAAATGATTTTTTTAGACGGTACTTTGTTTATTCGCCGTTTAGAACAAAAGATTCTTGTAAATTTAGAACTTAGTAAATTAACTGCTTATCAATTTCCAAAGGAAGAAGAACCAGAAAATGTTGAAATAAAAAATTTAGAATTGTATTCAAAAAACTCTTATTTTTCAAAACCACCACGTTTACGTAGAATGATAGAGACAAAAGTGATAAAGTTAAGTGCTCCTCCACGAGATGAAAGCAAAGAGGAAATGCCAATTGCTTTAGTAGTGGGACCCATGCTGACTATGGGAATTATGTCTGGAACTATGCTTTTGAATACGTTGATGCGTATTTCAGCAAAAGAAGCAACTTGGGCTTCTTCATGGCCACAGCTAGTTACCAGTGGTGCTATGTTGATTTCTATGATTGTATGGCCTATGGTAACGCAAGTTTATAATCGTAAAATGAAAAAAAGAAAACGTATTGAAACAGTTGAGAAGTATACAAAATATTTAAATGAGAAGAAAGAAGAATTATTACAAGAGGCAAAGTTACAAACTGATATTTTATATGAGAATTTATTAACTGTTGAGCAATGTTTGAATATTATTAAACATCAAGGAATTAACTTTTGGGATAAACGAATTGATCAGAGTGACTTTTTAGTGACACGTTTAGGAATTGGAAAAGAACACTTAGATGTTAAAATTGAATATCCCGATGAGGGATTTACTGTAGATGAAGATGAACTTCGCAAACAAGCAGATCAATTAGTAGAAGAGTTTCAATATATTTCTAATGTTCCAATTGGCTATTCATTTTATCAAAATAAAACCACAGCAATTATGGGAACGAGTTATAAAGTAATGCATTTAATGCACAATATATTGTTACAATTAATGACATTTTATAGTTATGAAGACGTAAAGATTGTATTGTTTACCAATCAAGAAAGAAAAGAACAATGGAACTATTTAAGATATTTAAAACATTGTTTTAATAATGAAGAAAGTATTCGTTTTTTTGCTGATGATTTAGAAAGTGCAAAGAATGTTGCCGATTATTTACAATTAGAAATTCATAATCGTATGCAGCAAAAAGAAAATCATAGTTCTGTTACATTAAAGCCATATTATTTTATTGTAATTGATGATTATGATCAAGTAAGATATCATGAATTAATTAAGTTAATTACGGAAACTGATGAAAATTTAGGGTTTAGTTTGGTAATTTTAGAAAATAGATTGAGTAAGTTACCAAGTAAATGTAATAATTTTATTTCTGTAGGGGAAAATAGTTCCGGTATTTTGAAAAATTCTTATGAAAATCAGGAACAAGTAACATTTACGGATGAAATTAAGTATGATATCAATATGATGGATGTTGTGAAACAGTTATCAAATATACCAATTGAGTTTGAAGATGGTGTTTCTTCTATTCCAGATTCTATTTCATTTTTAGAGATGGAAAAAGTAGGAAAAGTAGAACAATTGAATATTTTAAACCGTTGGAATACAAATGATTCTACGACAAGTTTAAAAGCAGAAATTGGTGTTGATAGTCAAGAAAACTTAATGTATTTAGATCTTCATGAAAAGGCACATGGTCCACATGGATTAATTGCTGGTATGACTGGTAGTGGTAAGTCAGAGTTTATTATTACGTATATTTTATCTATGGCAATTAATTATAGTCCTGATGATGTTGCCTTTATCTTAATTGACTATAAAGGTGGAGGATTGGCATTTGCTTTTGAAAATAAGACTGCAAATGTGATTTTACCTCATTTAGCGGGAACAATTACAAATTTAGATAAAGCAGAATTAAATCGTACACTTGTAAGTATTGATAGTGAAATTAAAAGACGACAAGAAATTTTTAATCAGGCAAGGGAACAACTAGGAGAAAGCACAATTGATATTTATAAATATCAAAGATTTTATAAAGAAGGAAAATTACAAGAACCTGTTCCTCACTTATTTATTATTTGTGATGAATTTGCAGAATTAAAAGTTCAACAACCTGAATTTATGGATAATTTGATTAGTGTTGCTCGTATTGGTCGTAGTTTGGGAATACACCTTATTTTAGCGACGCAAAAACCTAGTGGTGTAGTAAATGATCAAATTTGGTCTAATACGAAATTTCGTGTTTGTTTAAAAGTGCAAGATGAATCAGATAGTAAAGAGGTATTAAAGGTACCAGATGCTGCTTACTTAAGACAAACTGGTCGTTTTTATTTAGAAGTAGGATATAATGAATATTTTGCGTTAGGTCAATCTGCATGGTGTGGTGATAAATATTATCCATCAGAACGAATTATAAAGCATATTGATCGAAGTGTTAGTTTTATTGATGATAGTGGGAATGATATTAAAAACACACAAATTTCTAGTGGAAATAAAATAACTGCTATGGGTGATCAATTATCAGCCATTATGAATATGATTATTATGGTTGCGAACCAAGTAGAGAAACATACAAGAAAATTATGGCTAGAAAATGTCCCGGATTTTATTTTAGAAACTGATTTACAAAGTAAATATCAAATGACCTTTGATAAAAAACCAGCAGCAATTATAGGAGAATATGATGCTCCTGAGAAACAGGAACAAGGAATTGTTTCATATCACTATTTAGATGATGGAAATACGATTGTTTATGGTACGGATGGAGCAGAAAGAGAGTTGTTCTTAAATACTTTATTATATTCTACAATAAAAAATTATTCATCGTCTCAAATTCAATTTTACATCATTGACTATGGTTCTGAATCATTAAGAAGTTATTTATCTTGTCCACATGTTGGTGGTATGGTGTTTGCCTCAGAGGATGAAAAATATCACAATTTATTAAAAATGATTCGTGAAGAATTACAAAATAGAAAACGTATTTTACGAGATTATGGTGGAGAGTATTCTAATTATTTAGAATCTGGAAAAGATAATTTACCAGTACAAGTAATTATTATGAACAATTTTGATTCTATATACGAAAATAATCCAGATATTTATGAATTATTACCAGAATTAGTACGTGATTCTGAACGATATGGTATCATTTTTATCTTTACTGTGAATGCATTTAATTCACTTCCAAGTAAAATCTCACAAAATTGTAGTAATATTTATGCTTTCCATGTTAAAGATAATGATGAGTATACATCTATCTTTAATCAAAGAGTAAAGGTGATGCCACGAGATATTGTTGGTCGTGGATTATTATTAAATGATGGTATTCATGAATTTCAGGTGGCACACATTTTCAATGAAGATGAGAATGCAAGTCAAAGAATGTTAGAATTTGTGGAAGAAGAAAAAAATAAAAATCAAGTAAGTGCAAAAAGAATTCCTACTCTCCCAGATGTTATTACACTTTCCGACATTCAAGAATATATTTCTAATATTCATCGCGTTCCAATTGGAATTGTAAAAAGTGATTTACAAGTTTGCTATGTTGATTATTTAAATAGTCTTGGTAATATTGTTACTTCTACAAAGTTAGAAAATACAACAAACTTTATTTGCAGCTTATCTCTTGTATTAGAACAAATGAAAAGTGTTCATACTATGTTATGGGATGCTTCTTCTAATTTAGAAAAATATCAAACATGTTTTCATCAATATTATAATCAACGCTTTCATGAAATATTAGATGATCTTATTTTATCATTAGAAAAATACTCATCTATGTCTCAAAAGCCTAAATTAGTAGTATTTATCTATGATTTTGATAAATGGATTTCAAAATTAAAAGATACGAATCGTTTACAGATATTCGTACAAAAGATCAAAGAGTATGAAAATTTATCTTTGGTAATTGCTGATTCCTCATTAAAAATTAAAAAATATGTATTTGAACCATGGTTTGCAAGTATATTTAGTGTAAATCAAGGTGTATGGATAGGTAGAGGCATCTCTGATCAGAGTTTGTTACATTTATCAAACGTTACACGAGATATGACTAAAAATTATAAAAATGATATGGGATATTTTGTAGATGATGGTTTAGCAACACTTTGTAAATGGATTGACTTTTTTGTAACCGAAGATGTAGGTGATGATCATGAAGAATAAAGTATTAGTAAGATTAATTGTACCAGAATTAGATACTAGTTTTGATGTCTTTGTACCAATTAATGAAGTGATATGGAGATTGAAAGCTCTATTTATAAAATCAATTTCGGATTTAAGTAGTTTTTCTCTTCCCACAGATGTGAATTATTTATTGTTAAATAAAGATACTGGTAAAATTTATCAGAATAATGAATTAGTATTAAATACGGATATCCGTAATGGTACAGAATTGTTTTTTGTTGCACGTAGTCAATTGTAAACTATTGTAAACAATATTTGACTTTTTAAAAAACTTATATTAATATGAAATTAGATAGGATACTATCTATTATTAAAGGAGGCATAGATATGGCATTAACTGGATTTAATCCTGATGTAGTAAATTCATCAATTAATTCTGTAAAAGCAGCATATGAAAATTTAATTCAAGCGTTAGGAAATGATATGCAGACACGTTTTGTGAATGGAATGGCAGATAAATGGGCTTGTAATCAAGCACAAACATTCTTTAACAATTCTTTCAAACCTGCAATTGATAATTTAATTACAAGTTCAAATGCAATTTTTGAAAGTGTAGTAGCATCAATGAATATTGCTGGACAAGCTTGAGCAGCACAAACATATTCTTCATATTCTCCACAATCATTTTCAGCAATTTCAAATACAATAGATACAGGTGTGATTCGTGAAAATATTGGTGGAGTCAGAGGAATTGATTTATCATCAGCAACAACAGTTGCAAATCAATTAACTTCAATTGCTGAC
>CALVKP010000111.1 GCA_944332735.1 uncultured Bacilli bacterium
TGCCATCCTCATTTGTATTAGAATTACCACCATTTCGTAGACCTCAGATAGGAAAAGTACTCATTCATTCACTCTTTAATCGTACTTTATTTGTCTTAGGAAGAGCAGTAACCGTTGCTTTACCAGCAGGTATTATTATATGGCTTTTTACAAATTTAACTATAGATGGAGTATCTATCATTCAAATATGTTCTGATTTTATCGATCCATTAGGACGTTTCATTGGATTAGATGGTGTTATATTAATGGCATTCTTATTAGGATTTCCAGCCAATGAAATTGTTATTCCCATTATGATTATGATTTATTTATCTAAGACAACTATGACAGATATTAGTAATCTTTCATTATTAAAACAAATATTAGTAGACAATGGATGGACTATTACAACCGCGATATGTACCATATTGTTTTCTTTATTACACTTTCCATGTTCAACAACCTGTCTTACAATAAAAAAAGAAACAGGTAGCTTTAAATGGATGGTATTTACCATTCTATTAACGACTAGTATTGCAGTTATCATTTGTTTTATTGTCTCTCATCTTATGAATCTTTTTATTTAAGTATCTATTTAGATACTTTTTTTACTTGACAAGAATAAAAAAGTATTGTATAACTGTATTAGTTAATTAATACAAAAAGAGGTGATGTGTTTGTGGCAATTTGATAACGATAAACCAATTTATAAACAACTTGTTGAAAAATTAGAAACATGGATTATTAACGGTACTTATCCACCAGGGAGTAAACTTCCATCTGTAAGAGAATTAGCAGAAGAAAGTGGTGTAAATCCCAATACAATGCAAAGAGCACTACAAGAATTAGAAACAAAAGGTTTTGTTTATACCAAACGTACTAGTGGTAGATTTGTAACAGATAATCATAAAATAATTGAAGAAGGTAAAGCATCTTTAGCACATACAAGAATACATACCTTTTTAAAAGAAATGAATGAAATTGGAATACCATTCAATCAAGTAATTGAATATATCAGAAAAGAGGAGAAAAAATGAGTTTAGTAGAATGTAAACACGTAACGAAAAAGTATGGAGTAAAAGTAGCATTAGATGATGTCAATCTTACTATTGAAAAAGGAAAAATCATTGGATTGTTAGGACCAAATGGAAGTGGTAAGACAACATTGATTAAGCTATTAAATGACTTATTAGTACCAAACTCTGGAGAAATTTTAATTCAAGGAAATCATCCAGGAGTTGAAACAAAAAAGGTTATTTCTTATTTACCAGAGAGAACTTATTTAAATTTTAATATGAAAATAAAAGAAGTTATTCAATATTTTAAAGATTTTTATGAGGACTTTCGAGAAGAAGTTGCCTATGACTTATTAAAAAAATTAGATATTAATCCCGATGATCAATTAAAAACTTTATCAAAAGGGATGAAAGAAAAAGTACAATTAATCTTAGTAATGAGTCGTAAAGCAGAGTTATATATTTTAGACGAACCAATTGGTGGAGTAGATCCTGCTGCTCGAGATTATATCTTAGATACTATTTTAAAAAATTTTAATGAAGGGGCATCTATTATTATTTCCACCCATTTAATTTCTGATATTGAAAAAATATTAGATGAAGTTATTTTTATTAAAAAAGGAAAAATTGTATTACATGAATCAAGTGATCAATTAAGAGATGAAAGTGGAAAAAGTATTGATGGATATTTTAGGGAGGAATTTAAATGTTAGGTAAGGTATTAAAATATGATTTAAAGCGTCTAGGACAGTCGTTAACACCACTTTATATTATTACACTTATTTTAAGTATGATTGTCTTAGGAGGCAGTTATTTAACTGATATGCATCAATTATTTACAATCGCATACGGAACTGTTTTATTGTTCTTTATCGTTTTATTAATGGCAGTAGGAATTGGAACTTTCTTTGTATCTATTCAAAAATTCTATCAAAATTTATTAAAAGACGAGGGCTATTTAACCAATACATTACCAGTAACAAAAAATACATTGATTTTATCTAAAGTATTATCATCTTGTATTTTTATGGCAATTAGTTCTATTGTCATTGCTCTTTCATTATGTATTGCTTTTGCGAAATTTGAAATCTGGACCATTGTTCCTAAAGTATATGAATTAGGCTTATTCCGACAAATAATGGGAATGACAGAACCATTCGCAACCATTGTACTAATCATTATGTGTATTATCTCATACATTGTACAGCTTCTATTCTTCTATTTTGCAATTGCACTTGGACAAAGACACAATACAAATAGATTGGTATATAGCTTTGTATATGGATTAGTTTTATATTCGATTCAACAAGTTATTTCATTAATTTTCTTAGGTATATTTATACTTGTGAATCCTGATGTTGTGAGTATGCTAAATAATCAAGTATCTCCATCAGTATCTATTTTAGGAGTGATTTATGTAGGATCTATGATTATCAGTATTGTAATTGGACTGGTTTATTATTTTGGAACTGTATATATCTTTAAGAAAAAATTAAATTTAGAATAAGTATACAAAAAGACATGAGAAAATCATGTCTTTTGTATTCTATGCATCATATTTTGGTCGGAAAGACAGGATTTGAACCTGCAACCTCTTGGTCCCGAACCAAGTGCACTACCAAGTTGTGCTACTTCCCGAGATATAATAAAAAGTCTTGCGATACAAGACTTTAATTTCAGATGGTCGGGAAAACAGGATTTGAACCTGCAACCCCTTG
The DNA here is from genome assembly GCA_944332735.1 of uncultured Bacilli bacterium. Taxonomy (GTDB): domain Bacteria; phylum Bacillota_I; class Bacilli_A; order RF39; family UBA660; genus UMGS2016. Next base: position 2,714 of record CALVKP010000111.1, read on the forward strand.
GTCCCAAACCAAGTGCACTACCAAGTTGTGCTATTTCCCGATTAAGTGGTGCGCCCGAAGGGATTCGAA
>CALVKP010000112.1 GCA_944332735.1 uncultured Bacilli bacterium
TATTTTTTAAAAGTAATGCATTTTGACCAATCCATACATGATCTCCAATTAAAATACTTTTACTGTAGTTCAATCTCTTTTTGGTTTTCACATCATAAATTAAATGCGGATCTGCTGTTCTAAAATAGCACTCAAATGAAAGTAAACATTGATTTCCAATTAATATATTTTTTCTTTCTGTTGCATACATATGTGAAGTTTTATTTAGATAACAATCTTTACCTAAATAAAATACAGAATCATTTCCAACACGAATATCAATCGAAAATGGATATAAATTCTCATCAAAATATATTAATGAATGATTACCCGTAAAACGAATTTTACAATTTTCTAATTGAATTTTACCAACACAATATATAATGTTTCCTTTACCTTTCCATTCAATTTGAGCATTCTTTAGTTCAATATCACCATAAATTTGATTCTCTACTAACTTTGAAATATCACTTTTTTCTTTTACAACTTCCATAAGTACCTCCTATTTTATTATTATAACAAAAAGATACCAAAACAGGTATCAATTTGCTATGAATTCTTGTTGTGCTTCTTGATTTTTATCCATATCTTTATCAATGACTTCTACTGTACAATAGTTAGAAAAGTCAAGTTTATGAATCATTTCTTGATATTCTTGAATAGACAAGGTATCTAAATAAGCAACACTATCTAACTGAGGACAATTAAAATACACTAAATTATCTATAAATGGATCTATTACATCAATTAATTTCTCTGGTCGTAGTGATACTTTTAATTTCTTTTCACGGATGGCTAAATCAAATACTTCATCATCTAATCGTGTATGTTTCAAAGTTTCTAAAATCTCTTTTTGAAGTTTTTCTTTTTGATATGTATAAGCTCCTATTTTTACAATCAAATAATCATCATAGAAATTAGAAGAAAGAACTAAATTTTTATCAATCACTTTTCTATCTTTTAATTTTTTTACCAGTGGTGATAAGATACTAAAGTTCATTTCAAAGAAAATTGCGATATACCAATCTAACTTCATTTTTTGTTCCTCTGTTAAATGACAAATTGGAACTTTAAAAGATAATTCATAAATTGGTCGTGCGATTGGAAAATTAAGAACTGCTTTTTTATTTTTTACGGTAGTTGGTTCTTCTTTTAATATTCTTTTGATAGTATGTGTTTCAAATGAAAGTTCATGGTATAGTGTTTTAATTTTTTCTAACATTTTCTTTTCTTGAAAATTTCCAGCAACTACGATGATTTCATTAGATGGTTGATAAAAAGCATGATATATTTTTTCTACTTCTTCAATGGTAATATGATCAATATCAGAAATTGTTCCTATGGTACTACGATAAGAACGGTTACAGAATAATTGTCCCATTTCTAAGACATTGATTCGACGATCAATGGAATCTTGTGTTCCCCTAATTTCTTCACGAATCGCATGTTTTGTAATTTCTAAATTTTTCTCTGAAAAATTTGGTTGATGAATTCCTTTTATTAAAAGTTCTAACCCTTCATCAATATATTTTACAGCATCAAAATAATAACATATACATAATCGATTGGTAATACCGTTGGTATCCATAAATTTCTTGGTTAATAAAGATACAAGATTACCATATTGATTTTGTTCAATGGTATAGTGTTCCAATAAATGGGCCATTCCATCAGGAAGATGATAATTATTTTCATCTATCATAACATCTGTATCTTTTCCACCAAATTTCACAATCAAGTGAACCATCACAGAATGTTTAGTATGATCTGGATAGAAATAAATCGTCAGTCCATTTTCTAATTGATAGGTTTTAATCTTAGTCTGCATCTTTTACCCCCTTTGCAAAGTAAATCAAATCTAACTTTAATCGAGGTAAGAATGCGATTACTTGCTCTGGTGTGATTTGTTGAAAACGTTTTGTAAGTTCAGCATGTGTTTCTTTTACGCCAAAATATTTGATAACATATTGATCATATTCATAATAAGCATCATCCTTGATACGAAGTAATTCACATTCATCACGTTCTTTTAATAGAGATAATGCTTTCGAAATTGTCTCATAATTATTTAATTCCTGAAACATTTCTTCTGTTTTATTGATTGTAACTTGTAAATTATCTTTATAAATCCCACAGCCAATTCCTAAAAATCCATATTTAGAATAAGAAGAAGCTGTTGCCCAATAAACTAATTTTTCTTGATTTCTTAACTTTTCATTTAAGATACGTGATACATTAGAATCTAATATATGAATTAACAATCTTAAAAGAATACGATCTTCTTCTTTCATATTTCTCACTTTATATGCCATACATAAAATAGATTCACGATATGGTTTTTCTTTTTCGATTGTTTTGACAGATGGATGTAATGTTAAAAAATGATTTACTTTTTTAAAAGATATATGAGTTGGGGTAAATTCTTTATAAAATTCTTCTAATAAGTGAAAAGCTTCTAATAATTCTTCATTTCCATATAAGAAAATAAAAGGTCTAGTGTTTACCATCTTTTGATAATAATGATATACGTCCTTATTTTTTAATGTTTCTAATTGATCTTGATGATGATATAAAGAATTAATTAAACTACCATCTTCATCTAATATTTTTAAAACTTCTTCAATTGTAGAATCAATTTTCGATTTACGAATTTGTTCTATTCTTTTTCTTACATAATTTCTTTCCTCTTCAAATTTTACAAAACCATTGGTATCAATATTAGGATGGTAAATGGTATTTAAGAAAAACTGAATGGCTTTTTTCATATGAAAGTCATTTATATTTTTCTTTTGAGGAATTACTAAACGGAAAGAATATAATAGTTGATCTCCTACTTTTTCCAATCCAGAAGAAGTTTTCAACATGTAATTACGCATATATTCTCGTTCAATCAAGTATTCTGCAGGATACTTTTCGCTTGTATAAAATAATAATCTTGGTAAGATAG